>JAYUGV010000192.1:0-4188 GCA_043767565.1 Anaerolineales bacterium | reverse complement strand
CTTACGATATTCTGGATTTACTCACCCAACTCGTCAACAAATCTCTGGTCGTTGTGATTGCCGAAGGTTCCCAAAGCGGCGAGACGCGTTATCGCATGTTGGAGACGATCCGCCAGTATGCGCGTGAGAAGTTGCTGGAGGCAGGTGGTAGTGAGGTGATTCGTGATCGGCATCTGGCATATTTTGTGAAACTGATAGAACAAGCCGAACCTGAACTCTATCGCTCCAATCAAGCCCTCTGGTTGAACAAACTGGACGATGAACTCGATAACCTGCGCATGGCTCTGGAATGGGCGCTCGCCATCGATGCAGAATCGGGTCTGCGTATCGCCGCCCTTCCGTGGAGGTGGTCGGATATGCATGATTACTTTCGGGAGATGGGTGAATGGCTGTCACAGTTCTTGGAACGCTATCCTGTGGCTGACTCACTCCATGCCCGGGCCTTTTTAGTAGCTACTCTATTTGCCTGATTAGACAAAGCAACTTTGCCGAGGCGCTTCGGATTGCCGGGCAGAGTTTGCAGATGGCACTCACCTTGTCCGACAAACAAACTGAGGCACACAGCCTGTATTTAGTGGGGGCACTGACTTTATTTCAGGGAAAATTGGAAGAGGGCATTCTGCTTCTGGAGCAGAGCCTTGATTTGTACCAAGCCTTAGGGCACAAAATTGGTCAAGCAAACGTACTCAGTACTCTGGCTACCAATAGTAGCAATCAGGAACGCGCTGCAGCTTTTGCCAAGGAAAGCCTGCAGATCAATCGAGAATTAGGCAATCTGTCTGGCATTGCCGATAGCTTGGCTACGTTAGCACGCTTAACAATTTGGAGGGGAGATTTTTCTTCACCTGCCGCATGGCTGGAAGAAGCCCTTTCGATTGTGCGTCAAGTTAGAGATCAGACAACTGAAGAAAACGTTCTCATGATTTATGGGGTTCTTGCATATTGGCAGGGTAATTACCGTCAGGCACACACCTACTACAAAGAAGTCATTCAGTTGAGCGAGAAACTCGGAGATCACTTTACTCGTATCTGGGTTCACGTGTTCATGGCTTACACCCTCTTGCGGCAAGGAGCAATTGGGCAAGCGCGCGAGTTATTTGAAGAGTGCATTCAACGCGCATACAAGGCGGATTGGATAATTAACCTGGTCTTTGCGATAGAAGGATTAGCCAGCCTGAATGTGAATCAGGGACAACCTCAACATGCCGCGCGGCTCTTCGCCTGGGCAGATGCCATGCGCGAGAAGATTGGCGATCATCGTCCGCCTGTTGAACAGAATTCTATTGAGCGCGATCTGGCGGTTATTCATTCTCAACTGGCTGATGAAGAGTTTGCAAGTCTCTCCGTAAATGGGCGTACAATGACAGTCGAACAAGCCATTGCGCTTGCATTGGAGGAATAAATGTCCCCACATGACAGGAGTTCTTATGCACCACAATGACGCACCGAATTTGGATCCACGGACTGACATTACCGATCTCTATGTCTTTCAAAAGCCGGGCGATCCAACCAAATCCATCTTGATCTTGAACGTCAATCCTGAAGCTCCCACCCACGCGAATGCCTTTGACCCTCAGGCAAGCTATGAGCTCAAAATTGATACCAACGGTGATTTCGAAGCCGAGATTGCCTTTCACGTGTTATTTACAGCCTTGGATAATGGACAACAAACCGCGACCTTGTACCAGGCAACTGGTGTAACTGCGCGGGGAACCGGTCCCGTTGGTCAGGTAATAATCCAAGATGCTCCGGTCTCTTTCACACAGGATGCAAGGATTACAACCGAAGGGTCATGTCGCTTCTATGCAGGTCTTCGGAGCGAGCCGTTCTTTGCAGACCCGGACGGGTTCATTGATAACATGCGATGGACAGGCAAGGATGGCTGGGCAGGCAAAAATATCTTTGGTATTGTGCTCGATGTGCCAAACGATGCGCTTGGTCTTCAACCCCAGCTTGGGATATGGGGACGAACGATGGCTTTAGTGCATGGTATGCCAACCCCAGTCAATCAAATGGGCCACCCGGGAAACAATGTTTTGCGGCAGGGAGCAGATACCAACACAATACCGCCCTCACAACAGCGGGAACGCTTCCTTTCTCAATATGTGGCAACGTTCAAGACGTTTGGCTATTCAGAAGAGGCGGCAAACCAGCTCAGTTTGGAATGGTTACCAGATATTCTGCCCTATAATTATATGAATGCAGAGGGTTATCCCAATGGCCGCCAGCTTACCGATGATATTGCTGATAATCTCGTGGCACTTATTACTCAAGGAAAGATGAGCGATGACTTGGTTCATCCACACACAGACTACCTGGCCGAATTTCCTTATATGGGTATACCGAATAAGATCTAAAGGCTGTTAGCACAAACACACAGCTGTGTTTGCACTGGAGGTTTGAATGGAACCCAACCGTTATAAAATCCAAATGGCAATTCACGACTTCCAATCTGCGCGGCAAAAGGCGGGCATTCAGGAAGTGCTGGCGCGCGTCACGGGGAAATCCAATCAGCTTTTGTCGTATGATGATGTCGCCGAAAAACTTAAACTGCGCGCCCGCACCGAACGCGGCATACAACATATCCCGCTCAATGCGATTGTGGGGAGCGTGGGACGGAACACCGAATTCACCCGCACCTTTCTGCCGCGCCGCGCAGGCGACCGGGAACGCTGGGCAAATGTCAAAGCCGTGTTCATGGATACAAGTTCGGGCGCAAGCCTGCCGCCCATTGAAGTGTATAAAGTTGGCGAAGTTTATTTTGTGGTGGATGGCAACCATCGCGTCTCGATCGCGCGGCAGGAAAAATTCACCACCATCGAAGCGCGCGTCATCGAATTCAAAACCGATATCAAACTCACACCCGCTGTGCAGCCCGATGACCTGATCGTCAAAGCCGAATATGCCGAATTCATCGACACAACCCGCATTACGGATCTGCGTCCCAATGTGGATCTGAGTGTGTCGTTCCCAAATCAATATGAAAAGTTGATGCATGAGATCTGCGTGCAGGAAGTGTTATTGGAAAAGGCACGTAAACGCGGGATCCTGTTTCAGGACGCAGTGGAGGCTTGGTACGACAACTTTTACATTCCCCTCGCTGAAGCCATTCGCGATCGCGGGCTGTTGCACTGGTTCCCCGGTCGTACCATCACCGACTTATACATTTGGATCGCGGAGAACCGCGCCGTTCTCGAAAAAGAGTCAGGGATGGAGATCCAATCAGATATCGCCGCAACAGATCTAATTTTAGAAAGAAGCGTTAAGTCCGAACCTGGCAGTTGGCGCAAAGCCCGCACCGTCACGCGTTATACCGATCATCTCTTTATGGATATTCTCGTCCCCTTGAGCGGCGACTCTACAAGTTGGGATGCGTTGGAGCAAGCCCTCACCATTGCACAGCGTGAAGAGGCGAAAATCCATGGCTTGCATATTGTTGATTCGAAAGAGAAAGTGGAAGGCGCAGATGCGCTGGCTGTCCAAACCCAGTTCAACCAGATCTGCGCGGATGCCAGCGTGGATGGAAAACTTTTTATCGAAACCGGCGAGATCACAAAAAAGATCTGTGAACGCGCCACAATGACGGACCTGATCGTGTTGAAGATCGTGCACCCGCCGATGGGCGGCTTGGCATCTTTGAGATCACCCTTCCGCGCCATTATCGAGAATTCATCGCGCCCGGTGTTGGGCGTTCCTGCAAAAGCGACCCAACTCGACCGCGCCCTACTGGCATATGATGGAACTGAACGCGCAAAAGAAGCTTTATTCGTTGCCACCTATCTCGCCGAGATCTGGAAGACCAAGTTATTGGTGTTCACCGCCCTTGATGGAAAATTAAATGCCGATACGCAGGAGCATGTCCGTAAATATCTTGATATCCACGAAGTGGAAGCGGAATATATCCTCAGCGAACACGACGCCATGGATACTTTGAAAAAAACTGTAGAAGAGCGCAGCGTCGATCTGGTGCTGATGGGCAGTCACGGACGAACGCTGTTGCAACAAGTCTTCATCGGCAGCACCTTGGATCATATGTTGCGCGAATCGCAGGTGCCGATCTTTATTTGCCGGTAAGTACTTTTGATATACTTAACTCAAGTTGCGACCTTTGTTTCTTGAATTACCTTTCTATTGACTTTCTGAACGCAAAGCCGCCAAGACGCCAAGATTTAACTGCTTTTCCCTTTG
>JAYUGV010000191.1:0-10466 GCA_043767565.1 Anaerolineales bacterium | reverse complement strand
ACCCCGCCGCTGTCCGCGCCAAAAATCGAGCGCTTGATCGACCTCGGTCTCGCTCTTTCTCTCAAAAATTGATTTTTCGACAGTCTCGTTAGGCGTTTTCTTTGCAACAACAAGGTAAATAAACTGTGAATCGAAATAATGAAAAACTTGAAGTGAGAAAACTTACAGCAGAGTTAGCCCTTGCCTACAAAGAACTTGCTCTTCAGAAAGAAGAGAAGAGAAAACGGGCAGCAGAGTTAGCCCTTGCCAACGAAGAACTTGCTTTTCAGAAAGAAGAGAAGAGAAAACGGGCAGCAGAATTAGTCCTTGCCAACAAAGAAGTTGATTTACAGAAAGAAGAGAAGAGAAAACGGGCGGCAGAGTTAGTCCTTGCCAATAAAGAACTTGCTTTTCAGACTGAAGAGAAGAGAAAACGGGCAGCAGAATTAGTCCTTGCCAATAAAGAACTTGCTCGTCAGAAAGAAGAGAAAAGAAAACGGGCAGCGGAATTAGTCTTTGCCAACAAAGAACTTGCCTTTCAGACTGAAGAGAAAAGAAAACGGGCAGCAGAATTAGTCCTTGCCGACAAAGAACTTGCCTTTCAGACTGAAGAGAAAAGAAAACGGGCAGCAGAGTTAGTCCTTGCCGACAAAGAACTTGCTCTTCAGTATAAAAAGAGAGAAAAAGCAGAGGCATTGGCAACGCATGACCATTTAACAGGATTACCAAATCGAGTCTTGCTCAATGATCGTATCAATCAATTCTTACTTCTAGCCAAGCGAACGAAGGCATTGGCAAGTTTGATGACTTTAGACATAGATGGATTCAAACAGATAAATGATACTTATGGTCATCATACAGGCGATGTCGTATTAATGTCAATTGCAAAACGATTAACTGAACTAATTCGGGAAACAGACACAATTGCACGTCTTGGAGGAGATGAGTTCATTCTGCTCTCTGCAGAAGCCAAGAATATCAACGATATCAAGAATCTCGCCAAGCGTATTTTGAAGATTGTCCAAAATCCAATTATTGTGGGCAAACAAAAAATTATGGTTGGAATCAGTATTGGCATCGCCTGCTATCCATCTAGTGGACAAACAGCCAAAACATTAATGAACAATTCAGATAAAGCCTTATATGTTGCTAAAGCACAAGGCAAAAACTGCTATGCTATTTGGGGTGTCAAATGATATGTATAATTAAAAATATTTCTGGGTTAATCAAGATGTCTGGTACAACAAAAAACGCCTAACAAAGCGTGCACTGGACGCTGGGGATTCTGCGGCATTTCAAGTATATTTCTGGCTTCGAGTTTTCTCTGTTCCCAAGCAGAGTCCACGCCCGCCACTGCCCCACTAATGCTATACTTCGTTTGAAAATCGAACTCAATTCATCCATCTGGCGGAATTCCTACGAACTGATCGAAAACCATCATGCGCGCATCCGATACCGATAGAGTCTATTTCCCCAACCTCAACGGGCTGAGGTTTATCGCAGCTTTCACCGTGATCATCCATCACATCGAGCAGCAAAAGGCAGATTATTCCCTGCCAAACATATTCAGGCTGGGAACCATTCAGCTCTTTGGCGAACTGGGAGTCGTGTTATTTTTTGTACTGAGCGGCTTCCTAATCACCTACCTGCTGCTGGAAGAGGAAAGAACCACAACCACCATCGGCATCCGTAACTTTTATGTGCGGCGGATCTTACGCATCTGGCCCCTCTATTTTCTGATCGTCATCCTGGGCTTGCTAATACTCCCCAACATTCATATCTTCGATGTGCCTCAATACGATAAAGCCCGGGTCTATGGGAATCTGTTCTCAAAGGTCCTATTGTATGTGTTCTTCCTGCCCAATCTGGTTTCGCCGCTGTTGGGCATTGTGCCGTACGCCGCCCATACCTGGTCCATTGGCACTGAGGAACAATTCTATCTGACCTGGCCCGTGATCTTGAAGTCTGTCAAAAAATATAGACCGCTGCTGATGTTCGCCATCCTCGCCGGATATTTATTATTCGCCCGCGCCCTTAACTCTAGCCGCACCGATTTCCTGCCATTCAAAGATGCGCTCACCGCGTTCTGGCCCACCTTCAGCATTGACTGTATGGCGATCGGTGGTTTCTTCGCGATCATGCTCCACACCAAAAGTCCGCTTTTGAAGTTTTTTCAGAACAAGTATCTTTTCTATTTCGTACTGGGATTAACCGTCACGCTGCTCTACAACGGCGTGTATTTCCCCATCCTGACCGTGAACAATATCAAATTCGAATATCTGTATAAAGAGTTCTACTCGCTCTGGTTTGGCATCATCATCTTGAATTTTGCCTCCAACCCAGATATCCGCATTCATCTTGAAGTGCAGCCCTTTAAGTATCTTGGCAAGATCTCTTATGGCTTATACATGTATCAACCCATTGGCATCGCCTTGGCATTTCAGATCGCCTTGTTTTTTCCGCAGGTATTCAATTTGGTTTTATACATATTGAGCATGGCATTTACGGTCGGCATTGCGGCTGTATCTTACAAATATTTTGAAGCCTACTTCCTGAAATTCAAAGGGAAGTTTTCCACCCTTGCCAGCGGGGAAGGTAATTAAAAACTCCCGGGGTTCGTCCAGCACTTGCACTGCTGGACCTCCGCATCTTCGGCAGTACAACTGCCGAAGGAATAGGCTTGTCGAACAGCTAATGACAAATTACATAACCTTGCAGCTAAAAGTTACTTATCCTTCCACACCGTAAAATCCTTCAAGATCGATCCCCCCAAAAATTCACGCACGATCGAAGTCTCGGGCACACGGCTGATATCCAATGGCAGGAACCATTCCAAAAAGTTTAACAGGCGCTTGGCTTCAATATATTCGGGCGTGCCGTGCTGCACCTGCCGCAGCAGCGGTTCGGCAAACGGCTTCAACGCCGCCAGCTCATACGCCAGCGCAGAATTGAACATGACATCCGCATTCTCTTGGAACGGGAAGATATGCCGCTTCTCGCCGCGCCGCACCGATTCCCACTGCGCAATGGTCTGGCTCGCTGAATAGCCGCGTTCACGAGCATCGCGCACAATGCGCCGGATGAGTCGGGTATCAGTGGTGGAAACGCGGTTGTGGCGGTCCAGGTTCAACTGAGTCAGAGCCGAGACGTAGATTCGAAACGTCTCACTGCTTAACGAGTCCGGGATCAGGCGTGGATTCAATCCGTGGATGCCTTCCAGGATGATGGGCTGCCCCTGCTTCAATTGGACTTCGTCGCCCGCCTCGCTCATGCCAACTTTGAAGTTGAAACGCGGTAATTGAACTTTTTCGCCCCGGATCATTTTCTGCAAATGCTCCGCCAGTAAAGACAGGTTCAGCGCTTCGATGGCTTCAAAATCAGGTTTCCCATTTTCATCCAGCGGAGTTTGCGCACGCGGCAAAAAATAATTATCCAATTCAAGCGCGAAGGGCGAAATGCCCAATGCCAGCAGCTGCACTGTGAGTCTCCGAGAAAAAGTGGTTTTACCCGATGACGATGGTCCCGCAATCAGGATCAGATGTGATTGATCGGTCCGCTCTGAAATATCTTTCGCGATCTGCGAAAGATGCTGTTCGTGAAATGCCTCAGAGACCAGCACGATCTCTGCGACGCGGTTGGCTTCAATGGCTTCATTCAATGCGCCTACATTACCGATCCCCAATTTCACAAGCCAATCGCCATACTGCCGAAATGCACCCAGCAACTTTGGATACTCAGGCATCGGCACCAATTGATTGGCAGTGTGCTGGCGTGGATAGCGCAGCGTAAACCCGCCATCTGCCAGTACCAGATCAAACCGCTTCAAGTAACCCGTTGACGGGACCATGAAGCCATGGTGATAATCCATGCGCTCACCCAGACGATAAAGCGGGAGATAATTCTTTTTGCGGTATTTCAGCAGACGGACTTTTTCATCATCACCGCGCGAACGAAAATATTCAACAGCTTCCTGTAAAGGAACATCTCTGCGCTCGAACGGCAGGTCTGTATCGATGAGTTTTTGCATGTGGGCTTTGAGAGCCTGCACTTCAGGTTCAAATAACGACTGGCGGCCTGTGACCTGGCAGTAATACCCGCCCGAAGCAACCGAGTGATCGACAAATAAAGTTGCATCCGGGAAGAGATCGGCAAACGCCATTTCGAGCAGGAAGGTCAGTGAACGCCGATAAATGCGCGCGCCGTCCGGCTGCAACATCGTCACAGGCTGGACTTTTGAATCCATCTGTATAAGATAAGTTAATTCATATAAATCCCCATTCACGATGGCAGCAACAATTTGTGAATTAGATTCGATCTCAGCCAGGAACTCCCCCACTTGAGCCCCGCGCGGACCCGATAATACACGTCCATCCGGGAGATGGATCTCGACGTTTCTGTCCTGTTCAACAAATTTGATGCTTCTCATAAATACTTTCCTGGTCGGGCTTCCTGGCAGTTAAACCAATAAGCATTGGATAAATGAAAGTATAACCACGGCATTCTAAACAAGTTTCTTTGAAGGTGCTCGAATTCATCTTGTTCAGGAAACACCTGCAAATCATGGAAATCTAATTCCCAAGTACTTATAATAAACTTCCTTGAGCGCTGCTTCTAGGCAGGTTCCTGCAAATTCCGTCTCCGTCAATCGAGAATTTCGCTTGAAATATCTTTATTGTATATCTTCAATTCACTTTGCCTATTCGGTTTATATTCAAAGAACCTTTTTAGGCGAAGCACGTGCTTTTCGAGCAGGTTCCAAGTCAACCATGCGACCAAGGTTGTGACAAGATAGCTTGAGACAATGTACAAAACATACGGCTTCCAGCCGCGCATGCCAGTGTGCCAGTAGACATCGAGCAGGATCAATACGACAGTCATATGAAAGAGATACATGGAGTAGCTGTATTTTCCAAAAAACGTGAGAATCGGATTCTGGAAAACACGACGCAACAAGCTCTGCGGGGGATGTGTGATGAATATACCAATTAACCCTACTGAGAATAACGCTATGGAAGTATATCCACCAAGCATGAGCGGAATGCTCGAATATCCCGGATTAGGCAACCCAGGCAGGGATAACAGACATAAGGCAACGAATATGGAAAAAAATAAAATAAACACGCTCATCGAGAAACGGTAAACCATCTGTTGCGCACCATCATAGGTCATGAAAACTGCCAGCAAACCACCAAAAATGATCTCCTCAAAACGGGCGAAAGTTGAGTGATAAAAGAAAAGGGATACTTGATCAAGGTCAGTCCATAAAGCGGTTCCAAGAATCCGTACAATGATCGAAAAAATAATATATCCAATACTGACCTTGATTAACTGCTCTCGAGTCAATTTGTAAACAATGAACGGCCAAATAAGATAAAACTGTTCCTCGATTGCCAAAGACCAGGTGATACCAAGGTATTGGGTGATATAAAGACCTTTAATGAGTGGCGCCCAGTTTTGCTGATAAAGCAGCATGAGTGGCAGCATTTTCCCCAGGTTCTGGGTAAATTCAGGTTCCACTTTGGGAGCGAATAACAGCACGACCCCAATGGCAACATAATAGAGAGGAAAAATACGCAATACCCTGCGAATGTAAAAGTTCTTGAAATAATGTTCCCCATTCTTTGCCTTCAACAGAATAGCTGTAATCAAAAAACCAGAAAGTGTGAAGAATATATCAACACCAACCCATCCGACACTTGTGATGTTCGTGATGGCGATCAGGATTGGATGCTCGGTGAAGTACACGGCGCGCTTGAACAGGTGAAATGCTATCACAAGTAACACCGCGATTCCGCGCAAACCATCAAGCTCCCTAACACGATTCTCCATAATCTAATTACCTCTTCTTCACGGTGTGCCCAAATACCCCAGTTGAATAGCAGAACTTTCAATCTTTAATTTGAAAGGTACCGTGCTGTTACGGTTGAGTGCAGTCAACAGCTTTTTGTCTGCTGATAAGATATAAACCGTTTGATTATTCGTGAATTTAGTGATTGCTTTTAGAACATCATCCCAAGTCTTAGCTTCAGAAATACTCTTGTTCAGTAAAGTAACAACCTGCAATTCTCCCGGCTGCCATTCCAAACCGAATTTCGTATTAATGACCTCGCGCTGCAATAAGTATGGCGACCATTCGAGTAGGGCGTCGTTTCCTAACACAAGCACTTTTGCGTTGGCAGGAATTAACGAACGCGCATCCTCTACTAACTCGATCTGCTCCGATGTAATTTTCCACTGTTTATCAGCAACCAAGGCATCACTTATAGAAAAAGCCTGGAATATCATCGAACATCCGATCATTACAAAAAATGATATATATGCAATTTCCTTCCAACGGTTAAATACAACTGAAACTGGCTGAAGCAAATTCAAAAGCACATCCACAAATCCATGGGCAACCAATAAAGTTGCTGGAAGCGCAATCAACCAGACTGCTTCGCGCGGAATGGTGAATACAGCCAGAAATGCTAATGGAAGCGCAAATTTACCCTTCGACATGCCCGATAATATTCCAAGAAAGATCACTAAATTCCAAAAAAAGGCACTGCCATCCTGTACAATTGAAAAGTTCATTAAATTATTAAACAAGACTCGGAAATAACTTTGGTGTTCCGTATTGCCATATTGAGCCAAAACCGGAAAAATGAAGATTCCCTTACCATGATATGAAATTACTGTAGCCCAATAAGGCGCTGAAATAAGCCCGCCGATTACAGCTATAACAATAATTTGTCCGATGGCTTGAACGCTAAATTTATTTTTGAAAAGCATCTCCAATCCTAACAAACCAGAAAGAAGGGTGGCCCCAACTGCGCTACCTGGACTGCTCAAGATCGAAATGCTCAAACTAAATCCAACCAACGCAACATTTTTCCAACTGGGCAGGCTGCGAAACTGGATACTATGGTAAAAGAATAAAACCAGCGCCAAACTCCCAAAGGCTTCCGCAAGACCCCCCGCTTCTATTTGATTAGTATAAGCTGACGGTAAAAAGGCATAAGCATACACCCCAGCTAAAATATAGATCTCTTGCTCACGATAATACCAACGCAAAAGCAGAAATACCGCTATCAAAGCCAATGCAGAAACAACAGGCGGCAAAAGGTTAGCAATCAAAATTTGGCTATTCGGGAATAAACTCAAAAAAATAGCCTCAACATAAAAGCCGAGCGGAGGGTATGCAAACGGGATGCCTCCATCGGAATAATATGGGATCATGTCAGGCAGACGGAATCCATTTTTTATGATTTGCTCAGAAAAAGCGATAAACAATCCTCCCAAGCGAAATGGCTCGTAATAGAAATCAACCTTGAAAAGATGGTAGAAACGCAGGAAAATTCCGGCAAGCAAAATCACAATAGTTACAACACGTGGTGAAACAATTTCTATTTTATTTTTCATCACTTCGACCTTGCTCAGTACAAGCATTCCTCTTTCGTCAAAGGTCAAACGTCGAAAGTCAATTGGACGTTTGACCTTTGACTTTCGATAGAAGCTTTTCCGGTTTGTGTGCGAATTCTTCCAAAGGGATTTCCTTGTTGGTCAGCGCGAGTAATGTTTCTGTCAACACTTTATTCACCGGTGTTGGAACTTTAAATTTCTCGCCAGCCCGCACCACCGCGCCATGTAAATAATCCACTTCACTTTTGCCGCGACCGGAATGTAAATCGATGTGAAAGGATGGCATCTTGGCGCCGCGCCCTGCGCCAGCGGCTCGTCCAAGCAGTGGTTTGGAGAGCCAGAGCGGCAGTGTGGTCGCAAACGCCAGTGCACGGACGGGTGTGCCGGGCAAGTCAACCACGGCAAAGCCCTGTGCCTGCATCACGGCGATACACTCCTTGAGCATGTCAATTTCGAGTTTATATAGATCTTTATTGGCGAACACTTCACCTGCGGTCATATCTAAAATGGCAGAGGTCGGATTCGCCAATAGGTTCGTCAACATCTTCGACCATTTCATGGAAGCCGCGCCATCGAATAAGCGTGAGTTGAGATAAGCTTTATCCAAGGCTTCGTGGACTTTTTCTGAGAGAGCATGTCCTTTTGCGACGCCGACGCCGCGCAGCTTCTCAAGGACAATGTCGCCCGCGCCGCGCCGACCAATGGCTGTGGTCACCGTACCGTAGATCACTTTGTCTTCTCCCAACGCTTCGGCAATCGCCGGTTCGTTCGAGACGCCATTCGATAAACAAAGTAAGGGCGGTAATTTATCTGCGAAGGGCAACATGCCCTCTAACGCGGCTTGAGTGTCGAAAGATTTCAGAGCAAACAGAGCCAGATCAAAGGGTCCGTAACGAAGCGCTTCGTCCAATGATGAAACGATCACAAACGCAGATGGATTGATAACAGAGGTTTCCCTGGTCTTGCGGCGTTCATCCAAAGTGAGATCAAGGCGCAATCCGCGCTCGCGGAGTTCATCCACCACTTTTTGCTGTTCCACAAAAACGACCTGATGCCCGGCAAGCACAAGGCTTCCGCCGATATAAGTGCCAATAGCACCCGCACCAAAGCTCAATATTTTCAACTTGCCATTGATATGGCTGGCTGTTTCAGATAATGACATGACCTGCTCTTATTTCAAGGATTTTATCGCTTGTTCCGAGATAAATATTTTTGGGTAATTTACAAACACATAGCCTTACTTCAGTTTGGCAGATCACGCGATACCACGTAAATGGGCGCGATCGTTCAAGGCATCGATCGCCCAGCGGTGCCTTTGCGGATAATAGATCACGCGCGCAAAGGAAGTATTTTCAAAATGGAAGCGCACGCCCGATGGATCGGCATGTTGCGCAACGCCCACAATCGCGTGCATCAATTGATTGAGCATGCCGCCGTGCGAAACGACCAGATAACTGCCCGCGGGTCTGCGCAGTAATTCATGCAAGGCTTTGCCTGCGCGCAGATAAAGTTCCCAATCACCTTCACCATTGCCGCCGATCGGATTATACGGCGTGACATACGGCGGCTGTGGCTTTTGGCGGACTTCATCGGAGGTCAAGCCTTCCATCTCGCCGATGTCACGTTCCATCCAGATCGGGTCGAGTTCGATTTTTATATCCAGCGCAGATGCGATTATTTCAGCGGTCTCTTTAGCACGCCCCAAGGGACTAACTATTGCCAGATCAAATTTTATGGCTTCGGCTTGCCAGCGTTCCGCCAAAGCACGTGCCTGGGCACGTCCTCGTTCTGTCAGCGGATAATCGGATTGTCCCTGCCAACGTGATTGGGCATTGCCAACCGATTCGCCATGCCGCAAAAAAGTGAAGTGATAGATGGGTTTATCGTTTGCGCTCATTGTCTATTATCCCGCTTTAGTAGATATACAGGTCGCTTTTTCACTTCTTGAAAGATATAACCAACATAAATACCGATAAAACCCAACAAAACCATAATGATGCCGCTGACGATCAAAATAACAAACATGAGCGAACTCCAACCGGGTGCAAGGTTTGATGTATCGCCTTTGATCCAGAATGAAAGCACGTAGATCATTTCAAGGGCGGCGAGACAGAAGAACATGCCGCCTGCACTTAAACCGATATAAAGCGGCATCAGTGAAAAAGAAAAGATGGCATCCATCGCGAGGCGGAACATTTTACCGAGGGAGTATTTCGATCTCCCTGCCATGCGGCTGGTTTCATGATACGGCAGGATTGCGCTTTTGTACCCGACCCACGAAACCATGCCGCGCAGAAAACGATGATACTCGGGCATGGCCTTCAACGCATCCACAGCCTGACGGCTCATGCCGCGGAAATCCGCCGCGCCGGGTGCTATATATGTGCCGCTGATCCGGTTGATCAAAGAATAAAAAATCGAAGATGTGCTTTGCTTGAACGAAAAAGAGCCAACTTCATCAATACGCCGCGCCTGAACAATATCATAGCCCTGGTTGAGCAGCTCAAGCATTTGGGGAATCATTTCGGGAGGATGCTGACCGTCACTATCCAACGAAATGACAAAATCACCCCGGGAGGCATCCAGCCCGGCAGTCAGTGCAGCCTGATGGCCAAAGTTACGGCTGAGGCTGAGGATGGTGACGTGCGGGTCTGAAGCCTTGATGGTTCGCAGCGCGTCAGCCGTCCCGTCAGTGGAACCGTCATCCACAAAAAAGATATGGGATTCGGCAGAGAGTCCAGACAAAACCGCGGAGAGTTGTTTGTAGAAACGCTCGATTACCCCCGCCTCATTAAAGATAGGTATGATCAAGTCCACTTTTGGCTTTCGTTTGGGAGGCATTATAAAGATTCTACCATGCCCCTTGAGATACGTTTTGCCCAGTCAGATAATTATTTTCGGACCAAAATAGTGAAGTCGTACAGGTTGTAATCATGCAGCAGGGCAACATTCCGTGAAAAAAAGCGTTTGCAGTAATCGAAGAAAAAACCAGGGTCGGCATAGTAAAGGTCGGGGCGCATGCGGTCTGCGTCGGAATATTTGGTCAACATGTTGAAAGCCATGCCTTTGGAAGTGTGTGCGTTCAT
>JAYUGV010000190.1:0-10468 GCA_043767565.1 Anaerolineales bacterium | reverse complement strand
AACAGCGCGTACGCATGGCGCACAACGGTGACCCGGTGATGAACGTCAACGGCGAACGCATTGGCTTCGTCACGTCCTGCGCCATTGATGGACAGCGGTTCATCACCGGTCAGGCGTATTTGGCAAATGCCTACACCAAAGAAGGCACGCCGATCTTGATCCATCAAGGCGGCGTCATGGACCGTCCCGCCACGGCGGCGAAGGTGGTGAGTCGGTTCGCGAAGTTGTGAAAAATAGAACGAGGAAACCCTTGGGTATCAACTTTTGACCTGGCTTGCTGGGTCCGAAAAGAATCATTCTCGTTTCAAACATACCCCATTATTTTTTGCTTCATCAACTCCACGCTTTGAACGAGCAAAGAGCCAGCGACTTCAGCATTACCTTCATCCCAGGATTTGATTGCCTGCTCCAACAGTGATTGAACATCGTCGGGCATTTTCGGTTGAGCTGGGTGGGTGAGGATTTTGGCATGTTCGATGGCAAAAGGCCAATTATTATTTTTGACTTCAATTGCCAGCGCAGGACCACGCGCCATAAATTGAAGCGGGGCTTTTTCCAGAAGCGTAAGCGCTTCAAGAAGATGTATGCGCGCCTGAGTCTCATTGCCAGATCGCCAATCTGCCCAACCTAACGATCCCAAGCCTGAGTTCTGATACATAAGATTCTTTGCTTTTTGCGCGACCATGATGGTTCGTTGTGCCCATTCACGTGCCATTCCAATGTCGCCGCGTTTGCGGCCAATCAGAGCCATATAATTGAGGATGATCAATTGTGTTTCCACGTCACCTATGGCTTCAACATCTTTTAGTCCATCAATAAAGAATTTTTCTGATTCTTCGAGTTCATCGCGCCACAAATGTACAAAGGCTCGAATCGTTTTTGCCCGCCCAAGTATACGCCGACTACCAGAAGCCCAGGCTGCGTCCAACTGTTTATTTACATTGTTCAATGTTTCTTCCGGGAGTTGATAATACCGATAGCGGCGAAAATCCACCAGCACCAGCGACTCAAATAAACGCGCGCGTTGCGCAAGTGTGCCATGTTCTTCAATGACAGCGCGGGATTCAGCCATGGTCGCCGTCAGTTCAGGCATACGCCCAGAGAAGTACCAGGCCCAGATGCGATCCAACTGCAAATCGATCCACTCTTGTGTCGATTCCACGGTGCGAGAACCAAGCACACTGAACGCACGCTCATACACAACAAACATATCATCCAGTTTACGAGAGACGTTGTATGCATTGCCCTGACGGCGATAGAGACGCGCGCGCGTGATGACATCCTGATCTGCAACGTGAGTCAATGCAGTTTCATATGACTGAATCGCTTCATCCACCTGACCGATGAGGCTGAGCACGCTTCCAAGGTTTTCATACAACACTGAAAGTTTTTCTTTATTTTCCATATGCTCGAGTTGCTGAATCGCGGCACGATAAAATGCAATGGCTTCCAGATTCGCATACGTTTCCCGTGCGCGATCCGCGGCACGGATGAAATACTGCACAGCCTTCTCGCGCGATTCAGCGGCTTTGTAATGATATGCCAGTGTCGGTGCGAGTTCGTCCAGCTGGGCAGGGAAAAGCATTTCAATCGTTTCTGCCGCCAACTGGTGTAATTCCTTGCGCCGCGCGATTAGCAGGCTGTTATATGTTACATCGCGTGTGATGGCATGTTTGAATATATATTCCAGGTCGCCGTGCCAACGGATGAGTTCGCGCCGTTGTAATTCGCTCAAGGCTGATTCGAGCGGCACATCTGCGCGCTGCCGTTGCAGAAGATAACCCAAAACGATCTGTTGGAACACGCGTCCAATCACGGATGCGGTTTGCAACGTGTATTTGTCTTCAGATGGCAAACGGTCAATGCGAGCGGCGATGACGCCCTGTAAAGTATCTGGCACTTCCAATTGCGAAATGGCTTGTGTCGCGATGGCATGATCCCCTTCGATCAAAACCAACCCTGAATCGATCAGTGAGCGAAGCAGTTCCTCCAGAAAGAATGGATTGCCTTCGGATTTATTCAAAATCAATTGACGCGTTTCTTCGGGAAGGTTCTCGATCTTTAAAAGATTTTCCACCAGCCGCGCGCTGTCTGCATATGTGAGTGGAGAAAGTTCCAGCACATTTTGTCGCTCGCCGAGTTGCGTGGAGACCTTTTGATGCCAGTCTCCTGTATATCCCTCATTGGTGCGAAAGACGAATATCAGAAGCAGAGGCTGGCTTTCAGTTAAAGAAAAAAGTGATTCAATTAATCCAAGTGAAGATGGGTCTGACCAATGCAAATCTTCCCAAATCAATACGAGCGGTTTCTTTTCCAGGCAGGCATGGATCAAATCCACAAAAGCGGCGCGCATTCGGTTGTGCAATGCTTCGGGCAACAAATCTTTGAGAAGCGATTCGGACTCTGCATCCATTGGAACATCACGCAAGCGTGCAAGATATGGATATACCTCGTTCATCTTTTCAGGCAAATGCTGTTGAATAAACGCTTGCAGAGTTTCACTGATTTCTGCCAATGAAGAATCATGATTGACACCGATCAGATGATCGAGCACACTACGCGCCACCCAATAACTGATTCCTTCGGCATAAGAAAGCGCGCGGCCTTCAACCCACACTGCAAAATCATTTGTCTGCGTGCGGACTTCAGACACGAGTCGACTCTTGCCGAGGCCTGCTTCCGCTACGATAGACATGATGCCACCCTGATTCGTTGACAAGCCTCTCACCGCGTTGAGCAATATTTGCATTTCAGCCTCACGCCCCACCAGCGGAGAACGCAAACCTTCAATGCCGCGCGATGATGCAGGCGCGGGCTTCAACCCAACCAAACGATGAACCGCAATTGGCTCAGCCTTGCCTTTGACGAGTATCGGCGGGAGCATGTCAAACTTAAACAAAGATTCCGTGAGCCGATGCGTGTTGGGTCCTACAATGATTTGACCCGTTTCAGATGCATCTTCAAGGCGGGCTGCAACATTAACTGTATCGCCCATCACTCCGTATTGTTGACGTCCAACCGAACCAAGACCGCCCGCCACCACAACCCCCGTGTTGATGCCAAAATGCATTCCAAGACTGGTGGCATGCTTTGCATTGAAATCGTTCAATGCGCTCATCATCTCCAATGAGGCGCGCAAAGCACGCTCAGCGTCATTTTCATGAGCGACGGGCGCGCCGAACATCGCCATGATCTCATCACCGATAAATTTTTCGACAACGCCACCATATCTCTCAACGATGGGCACAAGCCAGGTAAAGCAGGCATTGATCAACGAGCGTATTTTTTCAGGGTCGAGTTTTTCAGAAAGGGCCGTGAAGCCTGAGATATCGGCAAACATTACGGTGACCAGTTTGCGCTCCCCTGCCTGCTCAGACTGCGTCATAAGTGATTGATTCAAAGCCGCAAGTTTTTCACGGATGAGTGTGAGTGATGCATCCACAACCGCGTCTCCCAACAGGACACGCTGACTTTCCAGGGCAATGATTGTTTCTTCGAGTTGTTTGCGGTCAGTCATTAGGACATCCTTTACAACAAGAAGACACTAATGGTTTTCCTGCCATTATGTAAACAAAATTAACAAGTTGTGTTGTTTGTTGAAATATAGTTTAGTAAAAGCAATCTTTAGGGTTTTGCGCACTTACGCTATAGTTTCTTTGTTACCTGCTCTCGAATGAAATCCTCCAAACGGACCAGCGTCATTGGAAATTCTTTGAGTATGGCGGCGGCGCTGAAAGTTTGGTCGGTGGTATCAGTCCATGCACTGAGCGCCATCAATCGGCTGATAACAGGCTGAAAGGGGCGCAGGATGGGCGACATAAAACGCATAAAGCCCGCTGGCACATTCGTCACCTTTGGCGTACGTCCCGAATATTTTCCGTACATCCCAGCGATCTTGTTCTTCGTTTCGTTATCATGCCCGCCGATTTCAAGCGTTCTGTTTTTTGCGCTCGGATTAGTGAGGGCTACAACTGCAAAATGTGCCGCATCCTTCCCTGCGATAAAGTTCATTGAGTTATTGCCCCCGCCAAAAATAATGACTTTACCTGTTTCGAGAATGCTCTTGCCGAGCAGGTTGTGAACATGCCATTCCATAAATGCAGATGGACGCAGGATGGTGTAACTCAACCCGCTGGCTTTGAGATAATTTTCGATCTTGTATTTTGTGCGGTAAAAATCAGTAGGATGGTCTGCTTTTGTTCCTTGAGCAGAGATGTACACAAAGTGTTTTACGCCTCCAGCTTTTGCGGCATCAATTAATGCCCGATGACCTTCATCATCCACAGCATCAGATTTGTATTTCCCCGTACCCATTAATTGATGGGCTGCCGCCAATACCGCATCCACACCTTTGCAGGCACGTTCGAGGGATGCTTTGTCAATCAGGTCACCTTGCACAACTTCGGCACCAAGCTTCTTCAAATCGTCGGCGCTTTCTGGATTGCGCGTCATCGCGCGGACTTTATGTCCCGCTTCCAGCAATTGTCGAGTGGTCTCGCGACCTAAAACACCTGTTGATCCAACAATGAGTATCATGGGAATCCTCCAAATATGAGTTGCGGTCAGATTACACTAAGTATACACGCTATACAACATCCTATCTACATCAAGCGGCTCTAGCCTCATTCTTGGCATGATGCTAAACCGCCCGCGCTGATAGGGAGTGAGGGTGGGTCGGTGCGGACTAAAGTCCTTCCTCAAGGCGTGGAAGTCCGCTAACGCGGACTCTGTGATCAGCCCGCAGGCGGTGCACTGAGCTTGTCGAAGTGGCTTCCATGAACTGAGGGAGGGGTTTACCCCGTCCGCGCGTGGGATGATTTGAGCGCGGGGATGAGAGTTGGTGAGTCAGCGCGTTTTTTTACGTGCTGAACAGTCCCCACCTGCCAATGACGACAAATAAAGAGAGTGCCAATAAGAATACATTCGCAGGCAGAATGTTATATTCCTTCAAACGGATATGCCACTGTGCCCCGAGGATCTGGATGATGCAAAAACCAATTGCCGCCAACGGGGTCAGCCACGGGAAGATATCTGTGGGAATAGGGAATAGCATCCCTGCTACTCCCAGAAGTTGGCTGGCGGCTACAAAGCGTATATAACCATCCGACGACCGCCGCGCCCATTCCTGATCCGCGCGCACCTTTTCAAGCCGGAAGAGTTTGCGGAACGCCGCCGAGCCGTAGATCAATGCCAATAAAATCTGTGCCACCCATAACGCAATATTCATAGAGATGCTCCTTTTGGCTGCTTCATTGTAGCACTTGGGGGAGACTCTGCGATGTGATGATTTGAACGCGGGTGTGGGACCTTATCCTGATTGAGATGATTAATCGGCGGGATGTTTGGACCTCTCCCTGATGTAGATAATTGATCGGCGTGTCGGTTTGTCCCTCTCCTAAAGGAGAGGGTATTTTGTTGTCCGCTTTTCTGCGCCGACAGATATTATTGAGAGCCAAATAAAAGCGATCTTGAACAACATGTCCACGCGACCGTTTTGCGTTTGTGCTATAATGCCAGAAATTCGGAAATTCCGATTTTCTGGAGAAAACTATGACAACTTTGCAAATCCGCAGTAAAGGGACGATCACTCTACCTGCCAGTTTCCGCAAGAAATACAAATTGGAAGAAGGGGAATATTTCAAGTTGATTGACGTGGGTGACGGTTCTTTCTTTCTAGTTCCCAAAGAAAGCAAAGTTATGAAGAACGCAGACAAGGTGGCTAAGAAGGTCAAGGAGGCCAACGTCACGCTGGATGATTTGCTCCAAACCTTGGATGAAGAACGCAAACGCTACTACAAAGAACACTATGTCAAAAATTAAAATATTTTTGGATAGCAGTGCGGTGATTGCCGGTGTTATCTCATCTTCGGGAGCAGCGCGTGTGTTGTTGGTGATGTCTGAGAATGGACAGATTGAGACCTTCATCAGCGAACAAGTGATTGCCGAGAGCGAAAGATCCATTGCGCGGAAAGTTCCGCACGCGTTGCCTGAACTACGCGAGACCCTAAAGGATTCCAAGTTAAAGGTTATTCACAACCCAACACCGTCAGAGATCAAGAAAAATGTATCTTTGATCGCTGATCCAGATGATGTCCCGATTTTGCTCGCGGCAATGAAAGCTCATGTGGATTATCTAGCGACACACAATCGCAAACATTTTCTTGATGACCCGAAAGTTGCAGAAAAATCAGGGATCAAAATCGGGACTCCTGGTGATGTCCTTGCCTGGATCAGGGAGAATTTAAACTTAGAATGAAATGGTCTCGAGTGGGACGTGATCTCGTCCTGACTAAAACGATTGATCGGCATGTCTGCCTGTCCCTCTACCTTGCGTCCATGCCGAAAAACTAACCAAGTTGTAAAACCAATAGACTGGAATTTGCCATGCTTGAATACGTCAATCTCGATCTGGCTGTAGGGCAGGAAGAATATAAAAAACGATTAAGACCGTTACAGCAACGTCTCTATGAATTGGAACACGCGGTCTTCGACGCGAAAGTGCCGGTCATCATTGTGTTCGAGGGTTGGGCAGCTACGGGCAAGGGACGATTGATCAGTCTGCTTGCCGAGCGTCTGGACCCGCGCGGCTTCCGCGTTGTCCCGATCACGCCGCCGCGCACGGCCGAGCTGCGTTATCCGTGGATGTGGCGCTTCTGGCTCAAGATCCCTGCCCGCGGGCAAGTGGTCACGTTTGACACAGCGTGGTATCGCCGGGTCTTGATCGATCGCTTGAACAAGACGATCAACAAAGATGAGCTGCGCGCCGCGTACCAGGATATCGCCGAATTTGAAGAGATGCTGACTGCCGATGGAACGGTCATCCTGAAATTCTGGCTGCACATCGGCGAAGCGGATCAGCATAAACGCATCAAGAAATTGCGTAAGGATAAGTTGACAGCCTGGCAGGTGGGCGAGGATGATCTGCTGCAAAACAAGCGCTATGAAAAATATGCGGGCTTTGTCGAAGATATGATCGCGCGGACTGATTCGCCGCACGCGCCCTGGACGATCGTCGAAGGCGCCGATCGGTATTACATGCGCATCAGGGTCTTTGAAACGATCATCGCTTCGCTCGAGGCGCGCCTGGGGCTGCCTTCCTCTGCGGGGACGAAAGCCAAACGTCCTCGCGTAACAAAGGAAATGAAAGGAGCTGTCAATGCTTGAGCGTCTTGATCTTACCTTGGCAGTTGAGCGCGATGAATACGACAAGCAGCTCAAAACTCTGCAGGCTGAGCTGCATGAGCTGGCTTTTCAAGTCTATGCCCAGAAGCGGCCCGTGGTCATTGTTTTTGAAGGCATGGATGCCTCGGGCAAGGGCGGCACGATCAAGCGCCTGACCGAGCGCATCGATCCGCGCGGCTATGTGGTGCTGCCGATCTCATCGCCGACGGGCGAGGATAGAGAGCGTCATTACCTTTATCGTTTTTGGCGGCGGCTGCCCGAGCAGGGACAGATCGCCATCTTTGACCGCTCATGGTATGGGCGCGTATTGGTTGAACGCCTGGAAGGCTACTGCACCGAAGCAGATTGGCGCCGCGCGTACAGCGAGATCAATCAGTTCGAACGTCAACTCACCGACTTCGGCACGATCGTCTTCAAATTCTGGATGCACATCAGCAAGCAGGAGCAGCTGCGCCGTTTCCGTGAACGTACGCGGACAAATTACAAAACCTGGAAGATCACGGATGAGGATTGGCGCAATCGCGGCAAATGGGAGGATTACATCACCGCCGCAGAAGAGATGCTGCTGAAGACAAGCACTCCCGATTCTCCCTGGACACTGGTGGAAGCCAACGATAAATATTATGCACGTATCAAGTCCCTGCGCACGGTCGCGGAGAAATTGCGGCGGGCATTGAAGTGAAAAACCAATAATGAGATGTAACTAAACGCCGACAACGCCATCACCACAAATGCAGGTAATATGTATGGCATGAAAGACTTTGACGGAGAATCAAAAGGCGGCACGCGTCATTCTACCCCCCGGTTGTCATCTCGACCGGCAGCTGGGATCTGGCTGTAAGTTCCTCAGCAGGATTACGATAATAAGAAAGCCGAAATATTGAAGAGGTTGTAATACTCTGCTTATTCCAACTCGCAATATACATAAATGGGGATGTTGTCCGGGTCTATAATGCGGAAGGAGTGGTGACCATAGGCATAATCTTTCGGCGCGCGGATATTTTCCGCTCCCTTTGTGAGTAGTTCCTCATACAAAGCATCTACAGCTGAAACATTCTCCATCCGTAAAGCGAGATTCACTGCCACCGGGCTGGGTCCCTCATAGGTTTTTCCTTGCGGCTCACCGAAGATCTCAACCACAGCCGTACCGCCCGCGGAGAGCAATGCTCCTTTGTCATCGTCGCGGTCCCAGCCGCTGATATATTTCAGCCCAAGGGTGTCGCGATAAAAACTGACACTCTTCTCAAAGTCACGTGCATTAAAAGCAAAACGGAATTCCAGTGCGTTCATGGTTAGTCCTTTGTGATGTAATCATGAACCGGTCTGGCATGTGCATCTTACAGTATTGAAAAAATACCGTTCTGTAGAGGGGTAAAATTACCAATACATTTTATAGGAGCCAAACCATGGCAGACGAAAACTTTAACTGGGACGAGTACTACAAAAAGATCCAGGGACGCGCCCCGCGTCAACTGCTGCTGGATGCACTCGAAAAATTTCAATCACAGACATCATTTCAAGCCATCGACCTTGGCTCCGGCGACGGCACAGAAACTGCGGTCTTGCTTTCGCGCGGCTGGCATGTCCTTGCCGTGGATGGTGAACCCGCCGGGATCAAACGTTTGATGGAAAAAGCACCACAGGATGCGCAAGCCCATTTGCAGACCCAGGTCGCGAAATTTGAAGATGTTATTCTGCCGCCAGCGGATCTGATCCACGCCAGTTACAGCATCCCGTTCTGTCACCCCGACCATTTCCCCGCGCTGTGGGAGAAGATCTCAAATGCCCTCAACCCAGGCGGACGCTTCGCCGGTCAATTTTTTGGCGTGCACGACACATGGGCAGATAACAAGGATATGACCTTTCACACTGAAGAACAAGTCCGCGCCATGTTGAAGAACCTCGAGACCGAATTCTTCCATGAACAGGATGAAGATGGTCAGGCAGCGAGCGGACCCAAACATTGGCATGTCTTCACGGTCATTGCTCGCAAACTATAAAACTAGGTTCTACCGTTTTTAACGGGAAAACTTTTTTCAACCACAAAGTACACAAAGGTCACGAAGGAAAACGCCTGTAAAATTACCGCCTTTTCCCCCTTTGTGTACTTGGTGTCCTTCGTGTTTAGGCTCTTTCCCGTCAATTACGGGAGAGCCTAAAACTATAAAGGCATCTCAACTCTATGAACACAAAAATATTAATGACCAGTACCAGCCTTGTCCTTGCATTGGCTGGCGCTCTGACTTTGTTCGCGCCCGATCTTATCTTGACGCTGATGAATGCAACGGTCACCGCGCAACTCATGGTGTTGGTTCAATTACTCGGCGCATTATATTTTTCCTTCGCCCTCATGGACTGGATCGCCAAAGACAGCGCCATCGGCGGTATCTATGCGCGTCCCGTCTCGCTTGGGAATTTCGGTCACTTTTTTACGGGCACACTCGTCCTTGCCAAACATCTCTTTGTCACTAAATTCAGCCTGCCGCTCTTATTGGACACGCTCGCGTATGCGGTCTTCGCCGTGATCTTCTATTGGCTCGTCTTTCGCGCTACGGGCATCAAGCAATAAACTTTATAAACCCCTCCGCCGAGGGATGTGAAGCCGAGTCTCTGCTCCTATAATTCTACAATCTTATAACCATGGAGCAGGGATGAAACCAATCGGACTATTCTTATTGTTGACCGGGATCTTGATCGCCAGCGGATGCGCCCCAACCGCGCCCGCCTCCACTCCGACCCCGAAGCTGGTTCCCACGAATACACCTTTGCCTACATCCACGGCTGAGCCCTCAGGATCGCTCGCCCTCGAAGTTGCGTTCCAATTTAACAATACGCCAGACCGCCTCACCGATCCCTATGGCATCGCCTTGGATTCAACTGGAAACATCTACATCAACGATACAGGCAATAGCCGCGTGGTGATCTTTGATAACGCCGGTAATTTTCTGTCCAAGTGGGATAAACATGGCAGCGGCGAGGGTGAATTCAAGTCACTGGGTTTTGGCGGCATCGCCATCGACGCGCACGATAATGTCTTTGTCGTGGATAATGGCAACCAGCGCATCCAAAAATTTGATAAGGCTGGTAATTTTATTTTGCAGTGGGGCAGTGAAGGACAGGAAGATGGTCAATTCATCCGTGCGATCGGCATCGCCGTTGATAAGGATGGCAGCGTCTATGTCACCGACGACGGCAATCCCTTCGTGCAAAAATTCGATAACAATGGACAGTTCATCTTCAAGTTTGGCGGCGGGGGCGTAGACGATGGTCAATTCCGGCATGCCAC
>JAYUGV010000189.1:0-4220 GCA_043767565.1 Anaerolineales bacterium | reverse complement strand
GCTCGTTCCACCATTACCCTCGAGCCGGTGGATATTACTTTATTCACACCCGGCCCGGCTCCTTTTCTACTCATCTCAAAATCTACCACCCAACTAGTGTGGGGGTATAACTGTGATGGTTCACGTTCCATCAAATTTGTTGTACAGGTCGTCGCTCCAGTAAAACGTTTGAAGTATGTTCTGCTATTCATTCGCCTGCAGGATAAATATAGCGCTCGTCAAACACCCTGGGGCGCGGGTGCTATTATGAGCGATAACGACCGCGGCACTTATTTCTATGAGATCGCATTGGATCAAATCGACGATCACGAATCTTTTGAAGATGCCTGGTTGCAATTCCAGTTTGTTGCTTCGAACATATATCTAAACCGGCTGGGCGCTTCTGTGGTAGATCGCAACAGTGTCTCGTTGACCCATTGCGCAGTTTTCAATCCCTAATTTGTAAAGGCGTTCTCATGAAAAAGCTCATCCCATTTATTCTATTAGGACTTGTTCTCTCAAGCTGTGCGGGCAGATTTCCCGACTTAACCAGCCTGATCGCCACTGCCACCCCGCCTCCGCCAGTGGATACGCCCACGCCTCAACCGACTGTGACGCTGATTCCCACTATTGACCTTTTCGTCGTCCCAACCTCTACACCCATTACTCAAACGCCAACTGAGACATCCCTCATCCCCGTTGAACTCCTATCCACCCCGACACTGATCCCGCTCCCTACGTTCTCTGAGCAATTCATCAATGATCAGAGCAGTACTACGTTCTTCGACCAGAACATTGGGTTTAAGGGCATCTTATATTCCGATGCCGTTTTATATTGGAACGAAGGTCCCTGTGTAACCCGCAAGATCAAAATTACTGCCTTCGTCGAAGATCCCGCCCGCACCGATCGCGTGTTCCTGTTCCTGCGCCTGCGTGATAAAAATAATACGCTTAATGTCGGTGAGTGGAGCGCTGGCGCTGAGATGATCAAAGTCGATGACGGTTCCTTCAATTACACGATCGAAACGCATAACCTCAGGCGCTATTTTTATTACAAGCAAGCCTGGATCGAATACGAACTCGTGGCAGTCAATGAAAACCTCGAGATCCTCGGGCGCACCCCGCTCTTTGACCACAACATTTCGTTGGTGAAATGCGGGCTTGTCGGTCCATAATCATTATTCTTCGCCATGAATTCAATTAAGTACTCACCTTACGCAGAACGTCCCGAAGGCTCTCTTGAAAAACCTGATTGAGCCGCTCAAACCTTCGGGACGGTGCGTAACATCAGTTAAGTAGTATTGTTCCAGTTTTAAAATTGAAACAGGTCACCTCAAATAGGTGACCTGTTTTTTATTTCTAAATCGTTCCTGTTACAACAGACGTTCCTTACGGACAGCCAGTCATCTTGAAGGAAGCGATACGTGTGCTCCAGTTGAACGAACCGCTAGCTTTCAGATATTCAGTTGTGAACCAGAAGGTGCAGTCGTCAACTGGATCAACCGTCATCGCGCTATAGTCACCCCAGCGATGCAAAGTACCGGTTTGGGAAGCAGTGCCAGCCAGGATGGAACTCTCAGCCTGCATGGTGCCTAGTGCATCAGTTGGGAAGCGTCCGGTGAAGCGAATGCTTGGGAAGACTGAACTACTTGAGGCACTGTAGCCGAGCGCGATGTTTCCAAATTTATCCATGGCAATACTGCCCATCCAGCGCGAAGTAGAGTCTGGTGAGAAAGTGCCTTGCTGGAAGACGCTCGGCGCACCATTTGGATTGCGAATCTCATACCAGCGCACGCCATCGACCTCAGCGCGCTTATTACCGCTCACCTTCACGGTGTGATTGACAACTAATGCCTCGTGGTCTCCAAAGTTTCGATATGCCAGACGATACATCAACCGGTCAGCCAGGGAGTCCAATTTGTTATTCGTATTCGGTTGCGGGATGCAGGCTCCGCCGCCGGAACAAGCCGCGCTGAACGGAGCGACTGCGATACTGGTTGGACCTGTTAAGGTTGTGTTCGCTGAATTGGTAAAATCAACATGGAACTTCCACAGGTTGAGCGCGTTGGCGCCGAAGTTCATAAAGAAGTTCGGCGATCCAGCCGGAGGCGCAGTTGTGCCATCGAGGTCGGATGGCAACAAACCGCCGTAGCTGGTGCTAAGTTGGAAGCATTGTGAAGTTGCAGCAGTGCCTGCAAGCATCGCACTACGGTTGAAAGCACAAACTTTACTACCAGCAAAGGTTTGTCCGTTGTTGAAGATATTGTAGCTGATGTAATAACCATCGGGCCACACGCCGAGTTTGGGATAATCGTTGAACTGGGTACCGTATTGGAAAGCATACCGATTGTAGGTGCCGGTCGCATCCAATGTGGTTGAAACAGCGATACACTGCGTATACGGGGTTGTTGACACTGCGAATTGCGTCATGACCCAGCGGTTGGCAAGTTTATCGTACTGAGCGATCGGGTCGCCATCATTGCTTGTTTCGCACGCGCCGCCAAAGCCTGACCAAAGAGCGTTACCAGCCTTGGGGAAGCCTGCCACAAGTGCGCCAGTGGACTTGTTGTAAACCGCAAATGCTGTGTTGACCCACTGTACATATTGGGTTGCACCGACAGCACCATTGGTATCGGGAGGCGCACAATTGCAGGGGTTGGAGGGGGTGTTGCTTGTATCGCCAATACCATCAAAGTTCAAACCGTTGGTTGCTGAAACCAAGGGACCAGAGGATGTTTGTATAGCGCCATCGGATTGGTTGAGAGCATTCCCCATGTTAGGCAGAACGCGTAAAGGCTTTTCATGTTTTTCTTTAGCGGTGTCTGGGGCTGGAGCAAGGCCGGTCAAACTGCTGACGGGCGCTGAAACATCTGAATAGACCGCAGATGTGACTTCTACGGGTCCAACTTGATCGCCTTTGGCTGGCGCGGCAGCATTCACTGACACGACGCTCCCAACCAGAAAGACGGCTACCAACAACATTGAAGCTACTTTCCTTTTGAACATGTTATCTCCTCATGAGTTAGCGAAAGATTTTGCAAATAGATCCATTACACTTTTAGCCAGAGACTACATCCTATCAACTTTTGCCGAAGAGCACCTCCTCATCAATAGGTGAATTAAAACAACAAACCCAGCCAATAAAAAAACAGGCTGGGTTCGCTATTTGCTCGCCGACACCTTGCCTGCGTTTTCGCAGGAAAGCGACCAATTGCAGGTGGCGGGTCTTTGCATCCTCGTGATGTTACGATCAAGACAACATTATTTGTATGACGTTACGGATTTGGGCAAGTATAGTCTTATTCAGAATCCTGTCAAGAAATATGAATATGATTTGGTTACAATTTGCTGCGTCAAGCGATTAAAATCAATTTATGGACTTCCCACCCGAACTCATTCGATTCTTGCGGACGTCAACCCGCTTCGCTATCTTAACCGGAGCTGGTGTCTCACAAGAAAGCGGACTCCGCACTTTTAGAGATGCGCATCCTTCGACAGGCTCAGGACAAGCCGGTCTATGGGCGCAGTATAAACCCGAAGACCTCGCCTCCCCGCAAGCTTTTGCCCGCGACCCCAAACTGATCTGGGATTGGTATGCCTGGCGACGTGAAGCGATCAAAGGCGTGCGACCCAACGCGGGACATTATGCATTGGTTGAGCTCGAAAAACGAATCCCACAATTCACGCTCATCACCCAAAATGTAGATGGTTTGCATCGCATGGCGGGAAACCAAAACGTGCTCGAATTACACGGCAACATCCAGCGCGTGCGTTGTTCGGAGTGTACTATGTTTGCTGACGATTGGGGCGATGATACTGAAACTGTTCCGCAATGCTCAGCCTGTGGGGGCTTACTTCGTCCTGATGTGGTCTGGTTTGGAGAATCCCTGCCGCGCGAGCAACTCGAAGCCGCAGTCGAAGCCGCGCGGACTTGTGATGTTTTCTTCTCGATCGGCACCTCAGGAGTCGTACAACCCGCTGCCTCGCTGGCACATGCTGCACACAATCGCGGTGCGGTGGTGGTAGAGATCAACGCCGAGTCCACGCCATTAACACCCAAAACGGATTATTTTATACAAGGCAAATCGGGGGAGATCCTGCCAGAGTTGGTGAAGGTGGTTTGGCGCTAAACATTATCCCTGATTCTCTACCGTACAAATACGAGTAAAAATGAAAACTGCTCCTTGCGCCGTCCTCGGCGCAAGATTTACTCGCAAACGCCGCCGAGGACGGCGGCTTGA
>JAYUGV010000188.1:0-10498 GCA_043767565.1 Anaerolineales bacterium | reverse complement strand
GAGGCGGGAAGTCATCCTATTGGTGTTCGTTTGGAGATGAGTGGCAGTCACGTTTGTTGAAAACGCTGGCGGTGTTGAATCTTTGATCAGTTTCAAGTTGTTATACAACCTGTAACCTTTTCATTACTTAATCTTTACATTCATTCACAGATTCTCAGTATAATATTATTCTAAGTTAGAATGTATTTCAACAAATTTGTTTTCCAACGTTTCCTTGTCTGTAGGCTTTTCAGAAAGGCGGTGGTAATGGGCGAAAAATTATTGACTGTAAGAGGAGAGATTGCTGCGCATTTGCCCGTGCTGTGGCTGAGTCTAATTTCATTTCAAATTTTGCAAGAGGAGAATAACTATGCGTGAGTTCTCGATCTTAAAACGAAGCAGAGTGCCTAATCAGGTGCCTCTGCTTCATTTGTTTTCAGTCTTGTTGATCGTCTCCATGTTGATTGCGCCTGTGGGTGTATTTGCTGCCCCTCAAGCAGCAGCCTCCAATTGGCCGCTGACCACCAAGGCAATTTTCTTTTCGTCTGACGGTATGCGCCCGGATTTGATGGAGCAATATGCCGCCGCAGGTGACATGCCAACCTACGCTTCATTAATGGCTGCAGGTGTGCATGGCGATAATGGAATGGTACAAGCCTTTCCGCCCAATACTGGCGTTGGGTGGTATACGATGATGACTGGTACCTACCCTAGTGAGCACGGTTCAACGAATAATACTTATCATCGTACGGGTGAGAGTAACTTTAACAACCGTACCAGTTTTTCAACAGTTGGAACACTGCAAGCCGATACACTTGCTGCCGCAGCTGAACGCGCTGGTAAGAAAGTTGCTCAGATTGACTGGGTGGGCGGTGTCCAGAGCAACATTGCCGGCCCAACCGTGGACTTTGCCAACTTCTTCTCGACGCGCGGTGTGCTTGCCGCGCCTCTCAATGCGACCGAGCAGGCTGGTGCGGCGGCATTTGGCATTTCCTACCAGACGGCTTCTTTCTCTGCCGCTTCCGGCTGGATAAACGTCCCTGTGGGTGATCCGGTTGCGCCTGCGATGCAAACTGTGCTAACAGTGACAACTTCATTCGCTCTGCAGAATCCAACCCGTGTTTACGATGTTTATCTTTATGACAGCGTCGTAGATGGCACAGTTGCCTACGATCATGCTGTTCTTGTCCGCAGTGGCGCGGCGAAAGATGGCAGTCAGGCTTCCGTCGATCTGGCAGTTGGCGACTTCAAAGAAATCAAGTTGATGGGCGCAGATGGTTTGATCGGCGCGCGGGCAGGTCAGACGGCTGGTTTCTATACCAAGCTCATTGCGCTGGCTCCTGATCTCTCATCTTTCAAGTTGTATTTCACTTCAGTCGAGCGCGTGATTGCCACATGTAATACCGCGGCATGTAATGCATTACCTGTTGGTGGTGCAGGTGAAAATAAACTTGAGAAATATCTTGCTGAAACTTTCCCAACTTTTATCTCCGCTGATTTTGCCCCATTGGAAGCGCGTATCATTGATGAAGAGACCTACGTTCAACAGGGACGTGACCTTGAAAAGGCTTCCGCTGATGCCTATGTCAATTATATTCTGGGCACGCTTCAGCCAGACACCGACATTGCTTTTGTGGGCTATCCTGTCACCGATGAGTTCTCACATCAATTCATGGCGCTAGTCACACCGACCGATATCGACGGTAACCCCAACCCGTATTACGATGACCTGGAAGGCAATGGCACACTGGATGGTCGTATTGCTGTGCGTGAAGGTTATATCCGCAGTGCGTATTCCGAAGCAGATGCCAAACTCGCATTGACACGTTCTTATCTGCCGACTGCGACTGTGTTTGCCGGGTCTGATCATGGCTTTGCGCCGCAGTGGTATGCGGTGAACGCAAGCAAAGCCCTTGCTGATCTTGGGTATGGACCCGAACAAACCAGTAATTGTCGTGCGGTCGCCGCGACATTGGTAAAAGAATGTCATGCCGGTGGTACTGTTCAGTTCTATATTGATCTGGCTGGACGTGATCCAGCTGGAACTGCAAATGCCAACTTGCCGCAAGTTGCCGCGGCTGATTACGAAACCGTTCGCAATAACCTGGTCAACTACTTCACGAACTTAGACGACCCGAACCTGCCTGGCACTCAGCAGGTTGTTATGGCTGTTTATAAGAAGGAGCAGTTGCGAAACGTGGATGGTAGTGATTCTCTGCATCCGAATCGAAGCGGCGATGTTGTTGTTGTCTTCCGCCCGCCTTATCAATCTGATGCAGCAACACCCGGTCAACTGATTGCATTCTCGCAGTTCTTTGGTCAGCATGGATATTTGCCGAATTTGGTAGACCTTGCTCATAATGTCAACATGCATGCGACCTTTGTCGCGGCGGGTCCTGGAATCCTGCCAAATGCGATCCCAGTTGCCGGAGTTCGCGCCGTCGATCTTGCACCGACACTTGCGTTCCTGATGAATATCCCTGGTCCGCAAAATGCACGTGGTCGTATTATGTACGAACTGACCCAAGGCGCTGGCCGCTACAAAGAGATCACCGTCCTTGATATCAGTGACTATCACGGCCAGCTTGTCCCATTGAGCGAGACCGCTGATAATCTGGCGGCCCCCGGCACGAATCCATCGTTTGCGATTGGTGGCTCGGCCTTCCTCAAGCCGTGGTTCGATGTTTATCGCGCAGAGGCTCCTGGTGGTTCGGTCACGATGGCAGCTGGAGATTCGGTCGGCGCGACGCCTCCAATCTCGGCCTTCTTTGGTGATACGCCAACGATCGAAATTATGAATATGATGGGCATTCAGTTGGATGGCCTTGGCAATCACAACTTTGATAAAGGCCAAGCCTATCTACGGAATACATTGATCCCATTGGCGACCTTCCCCTATATCTCTGCGAACGTTGTGGATAATAAGGGTAAGACCCCGGCAGAGTGGAAACCCTCCGCGGTGTTCGATACTACCTTCGATGGCGGCAAGGTCGGCTTCGTCGGATTTACAAATGAAGACGCCCCGACTCTTGTTTTCCCGAATTCATTCGATCCGTTCACGGTTCAGCCGCGTCTAGCTAAAGTTCAGGCGGAAGTGAATCGCCTGCGAAGCAAAGGCGTCAAAACGATCATTGTGATCGGTCACGATGGCGCAACGGCTGGTACGATCACTGCCCCAATCGGTCCACTGATCGATCTGGCAGATCAACTTACCGGCGTGGATGCGGTCATTGGCGACCACACCGACTTCCAGGTTCTCACGACGCGCCCGAACGGAGTCCTTGTCGTTGAGAATCGCAGCAAAGGCATTCGCTTCACACGCGTCCGCCTCGTGCTCGATTCAAGTACCGGGAGGATCGTCTACAAAACAGCCGACTTCCACAAGCCGTGGGATATCGGTGTAACGGCTGACACTGCGATCCAGACGAAGATCAATGCTTTGAATGCTCAACTCGCGCCGATCTTCAGCACTGTGATTGGTAGTGCCAACCGTGTGGTGCCGCGCACGGATGCTTGTGGTAATACCGCAGGCCGCACCTGTGAGTCGTTGGTTGGCAATATCACCACTGATGCCATGCGCGCAAAATATAGTTCGATCGGCGTAGACTTTGCCATTACAAACTCGGGCGGCTTGCGTGCTGATCTCACCTGTCCAACCACAGATAATCCCAGTGATTTCTGCCCGGCTTATACACCTCCGCCATACCCAATTTCACGCGGACAAGTGTTGGGCGTTCTGCCATTCGGCAATATCGTTGTGACACTGAACGTCAATGGCGCGGAGCTCAAGACAATGCTTGAGAACGGCATCTCTTTGATGCCAGCCGTGCAAGGACGCTTCCCGCAGGTTTCTGGTTTGTGCTTCACGTATAACATTGAAGCCGCGGCTGGAAGCCGCGTGATCAGCGCAGTGCGGCAGGCGGCTAATGGAAGTTGTACCGGCGCAGCAGTCGATCTCACTTCAGCATCAACATACAAAATCGCCGAGAACGACTTCATGGCGGCTGGTGGTGATGGTTATCCAGCTTTCACGCCGCGCATGACGACACAGGATATTATGGATCAAGTCCTGGCGGATTACATCACAGCACAAGGTACGCTAACCCCGGTAATTCAGGGCCGCGTGACCTGCTTCGATGCAAACCCGGGTGTTGGTAACAACTGTCCGGTGGTTGTGCCGTAGAAAAGTTTGCTTCATAAAAGTGAAGCCCGGCAGATGTTTTATCTGTCGGGCTTCACTATAAATAGATCAAAATGAAATATCAAACCCTTTTTGTAATTGTCCTTGTTTTAGCCAGCTCTCTTTTTATCGCTCCGCCCGTCTCTGCTCACGGAGGGGCGCCGCGCCTTGAAATCAGTGCAGAGAGATTGAATCCTGGCGCAACGCTGGAAATACGCGGTGTTGAGTTTGAGTTAGATGAAGCAATTACCCTTTCGCTGCTCGGACTCAACGTTGATATCGCATTAGGCGAAATCAAAACTGACACAGAAGGCGGATTCACACAAATCATAGTGTTGCCTGCCGATCTGCCCGAAGGCGAGTATCACATTCGCGCCGTGACCGACGATCATAATGTAGCGAGTCCGCTGTTGATTGTTTTTGGTCCGGCGATAACGAATGGTGAAGAGGGTCAGCGCGAAGAGGATGATCCCCTGCTCGCTCCCATGCCTACATTCGCACCAGGGGTTGTTCCTAATGATGCGCTTTCTCAACCCACTCTTCAGTCGTCTCAGCCCTTGTCTCAATCATCGGAGGAGATGACAGGTATATCTACTGTATCGATCCTTGTAGTTTTATTGAGTGTTGGAATTCTTATTGTATTCGGGATAAGAAAGATGATGCAAAGAAAATAAACGCGTTTTAGAATTCATTTCTTGAAGCAGGGTCGGATTACCCAACCCTGCTTCTTTTTTAAAGCTTTACTGCGCGCGTGGCGAAGTAACTCGCATGATAATTATGTACCGGGGATTCCAGCATGTAGTCTTCGTAAAGATCGGTGATCAAGAGTCCAGCTGAGCATTGCCCGCCGATCAGGTCAGTGAGTGAATGACCAAACTCAAGCGGCAAGCCTTTACTCAAATATTCTTCCCGATCTTCGTCAGATAAACTGGTCACATCGGAATAAGGGATCGAGTGAGCGACTTCGAGAACGCCTTCATCTGCCTTGAAAAGATCAAAGATGTAATGAACAGGATTCATAGAACCGGTCATCAAGATACCACCGTGACGAAGCACACGACAACATTCCCGCCACACCACACGCACATCCGGCATAAAGACCGTTGAAACCGGATTGAAGATCAGATCAAATGATTCATCCGCGAACATGGATAGATCTGCGGCATCGCCTTCCACAGTCTTGAGACTTAACGCTTCTCGCTCAGCCACAAACTGATCCTGTTTCAATTGGCTTGGGGAATTGTCGAAGACAGTCACATTTGCACCGAGCGCCGCGAACACGGGTCCCTGTTGTCCGCCGCCGGATGCTAGGCACAATAAGTCTACGCTTTTGAAAGAAGGAAACCAGCGCTGTGGAACAGAGATATTCTCTGTCAGTAAAATACTGAATTCGCCCCGTCTTGCCTTTTCTATAATTTCATGACTAACCGGTTGCGTCCAGCGGTTTTCGCCACTGTCTACTTCTTTGTTCCATGCGTCGCGGTTGTAGGAACGAATATCCATATTGATTCTCCACTTCTTTTTCTGGAGTCAGCCAGCTTGCTGGCGTAATACGGGAGCAAGCTCCCTGACTCCAAAATTATTGTACAGGCTGTAAAAAGGTTTGTCGAGATGAAAAAGAAAATTCCCCGCCGGAAATCCAACGGGGAATAATGTTTCTTGTTTCGTTCAGCGTTACGGCTTGGGTGTTGACTGAATTGCCACGCCGACCCAAGAGAAGACGCGCTGATCGCTGATCGCGCCTGCCGATGCGTAAAGCGGCTGTCCCTGTTCGTCGACGCCATTCTGGCGGACAGTGGTAACCCACCAGCGGATCACGTGCGCCAGATTATCGTTCGGTCGGAAGGAGGTGGGCACGATGAATTTTGTGTCGGTCACATAATCTGTCAGGCGTAGTCCCTGACCGGAAGTCACATCCAGGATCGTGACCTGATATCTTTCGTTATCGCGCAACGTACCGATCGATGCCCATTGCAAAGTGACCACGTCATTTGCCAGGGTGAAGGCGGCGCCGTCCGCAGGCAGAAGCAGGTTCGGGGCAGGGTAGGGAGGCGGGAGCGTCGGCGTGGGGGTTGGTCCCGGTGTGGCGAAGCGTTCACATAACGGGATCAGGATCGTCGTCCCCAGAAGAACGTTATCGCCAGCTAGTCCGTTATAGAGCCTGATCGCGTCCATAGGCACGTTGTAACTCAACGAGATGGAAGAAAGCGTATCGCTTGACTGAACTGTGTATGGAACTCTTTCGCAAGCCTGTGCGGTTTGCGTCGCTTCATTCGGAACTGCGGTGGGTGGCGGCGCTGGAGTGGCGGTTGGGTATGGAATTTTCAATGTCTGTCCAGCCGACACAAGACATTGAGACGATAGTTGATTTAATATAATCAGGCTTTGAACTGAAACCTTGAATTGAAATGAAATAATGCCGCAGTTTTCGCCGGTACGAACGATATATTCAAACGGTGGCAGCGGGGTTTCAGTTGGAATTGCAGTCCCTGTGGGTACTTCAGTTGCAGTTGGGGTGATGGTAGCAGTGGTAGTGGGTGACATCACCGCAGTGGGTTCCTCCAGCTTGCCGCCAATACCAGCTTGCAAACTGAAATAAACCACCGCCGCGCCGATCAACATAATGATCACCAGCGCGCCCAATGCCGCTGGCAAACTGAGCGTGATCTCGGGCATACGGCTGGCTTGCACCGTCGTGTCTGTTTTTTTCGATCTTGTAGCGGCTTTTGCGGTGAGTTCGGTCCCGCACACCAAACAACGGGTGGCATTTTCGGTCAGGCGTGTTCCGCAAGTGGGACAGATCTGTGATTTTTGTGATGAGTTATCCTGGAGCATATCGGCAAGATTATACCATCGAACACTTTTTGGATTTTTTCGCGGTCTGTGCGATATTAAAGAGACGTTTTCACTCTCAAACCAGTTCCCTTCGCCCTGAGCGGAGCCGCGCGTCCTGAACGAAGTGAAACGAAGCCGAAGGATGTGCGGCGTAGACGAAGGGTAGAACGCCTCTTTCTACGCCTTTGCCTGCTTCGCTCCGAACAAATTGATCCCAGCCTTTGCCGCGTAATCGCTGTAGCCGCCGATATATTCCGTGATCTGCGCGTCTTTCAATTCAAAAATGCGGTTGACGGTTTGATCGAGAAAATAGCGGTCATGCGAAATAACCAACACCGTCCCGTTGAAATCTTGTAACGCGTTCCCCAACACTTCAGCGGACGCGATATCAAGATTGTTTGTCGGTTCATCGAGTAGTAAAAAATTTGCTCCTGATAACACCAACAACGCCAACTGGAGCCGACTCCGTTCGCCGCCCGAAAGCGACCCAACGCGCTGAGTCGCTTGTTGATAGCCGAACAGGTAACGGGTCAGAAAAGAGACGGCGCGTCCTTCGCTCATATTGCCGAAGAGTCGGACCGTGTCGATCACGGTTTGGTTGAAGTCCAGCGTCTCATGCTCCTGCGCGTAATAGCCGACCTTTACACTGGGTCCAATTTTGATCTCGCCAAATGTCGGTTCTTCTTTGCCAAGCACCAGGCGCAGGAACACAGACTTGCCCGCGCCGTTCGCACCGATCAAGCCCACGCGCTCGCCATGCCGGATGAGAATGTTGATGTTATTCAAAACATTTCTATCTTTCGCGCTGAGCGGAGTGAGACCTGTGTTCTTCAGTTCGAACGCAGTCGAAGCGGGGTGTGGGTATGTCCCCTCTCCCTGCGGGAGAGGGTTAGGGTGAGGGAAGGATTTGCTCACTCCCTCAAATTCCAACACTTGATTCGACCCGCGCCAACCGTTGAGCGCCAGATCCATCTTACGGCGGTCGATCACAGGGCGATCGATCTTTTCGATGCGTTCGATGCGCGCCTCCATGGCATGGATGCGGCTCGCAAATTTATCATTGAATATCACCCAGACCTTGTAGCGTTTCATTGCCATTTCAAGCCGACCGATCTCGCGTTGTTGGATCTGATACAACTCTTCCTGACGCGCCAGCCGTTCTTCTTTGTCGATAATGAATTCGGTGTAGTTGCCAATGAAGGTCGTGATCTTGCCATCTTCGATCTCAGCAATGTGGGTGGCGACCGCGTCGAGGATATAACGGTCATGGGATATAAGTACAACCGCGCCGGGATATTCGATGATCAATTTTTCAAGAAATGCCTTGCCCGGCATATCGAGGTGATTGTCGGGCTCGTCCAACAACAACACGGTGGGACTCGCCAACAGCAATTGCGCCAGCCCGATCAACTTTTTCTGCCCGCCGCTCAACACACGGACGGGTTTCTCAAAATCGGATTCGGGTAAGCCTAATCCGCGTAAAATTTCGCGCACGCGCGATTCGTAGTTCAAGCCGCCCAGTGACGCGAACTCTTCCAATAATTTATGTTGTGCATCCAGTGTTCGCTCCAGTGACTTGGCGCTATTATAGACTGCCGGATCACCCAGCTTGGATTCGACGCGCTGTAATTCAGCTTCGATCTCCGCTACGCGCGCATTTCCTTCCAGCGCGAGCGCGATGGCGGTCTTCTTCAGGTCAAATTCGGGATGCTGAGGCAGATACCCAACCGTCACACCCTTGGCGCGGATGACTGCTCCGCCCTTCTCGGGTTCATGTTCGCCGACAATCAACTTGAGCAAGGACGATTTTCCCGCGCCATTCGGACCGATCAGCCCGATCTTCTGGTCGTGTTGAATTTCCCAGTTCAGGTCATGAAAGATGGCGCGTGAACCAAGGATGATGGTGGCGTTTGAAACTGTAATTGAGATCATGGTTGCTCCAATAATAATGCAAAGTATTAAACAAAAAACGCCGCAGGCGACTGCGGCGTTAGGGAGAGAAAGGTAAGTGATTATCTCCTGGCAACAGGCGCGATTCTAGGCAGCCCTGTGTTGTTGAATCCACGCATGCCGATGCACAAGAAAATAGTATTCGAACGTTCGTATCTCATAGTGACCGTATTATAATCCGAAAATTGACTGGTTGTACGATCGAATTGTAGGAACTACCTCTCAACACATAATCAATAGAAACTGGAGCGATCATGATAACTTCCCCTTTTACTTTTAGACCCCACAAGATCTTATCGATAGCCTTGTTCTTGATCTTCATTATTAGTGCATGTGGACAAGTGACATCTTCGTCCCCGGTCAACTCCACAGCCCTGCCATCCGATGCTGTCGATCTGAGCCGCCTTGGCGAGATAAAGACCTCGCCAAAAGATGGCATGCCGATGGTGTACGTCCCGGCTGGGAAATTTGTAATGGGTAGTATGGCAGGATTAACAGACGAACAACCAGCCCATACGGTGTATCTCGATGCGTATTGGTTGGATAGAACCGAAGTCACAAACTCAATGTATGGGAGTTGTGTGAAAGCCGGTGCGTGTGTCAAGCCAGCTTCCCTGATTTACTATAGTGACCCGGATTATTCAAACCATCCGGTGGCTTTTGTTTCATGGGTGAACGCAGGCGATTACTGCTCCTGGGCAGGGCGTCGTTTGCCAACAGAAGCGGAATGGGAAAAAGCCGCGCGTTGGGATCCCAAACATAACGCGCAATTGACCTATCCCTGGGGCAATGAATATGATTGTAAGCTGGGCAACTTCGATGACGAGACAGAAATTGACGCATCCTTGATGCCGGATAAGAGCGTGAATTGCGATGGGTATGTACGGTCTGCGCCGGTGGGAAGTTTTCCGCAGGGTGCCAGTCCATATGGCGCGTTGGATATGGGTGGCAATGTCTGGGAATGGGTGCACGACGCTTTCATTGAGGTGGACCCTTTCAATGCCAGCCTGAAGAATTATTACGCCATTTCGCCTGCTTCCAACCCTCAGGGAGTTGACCCAACCATCACTGAGTATCGCGGAATGCGTGGCGGCTCCTGGAGCTGGACCTTTGGTGAAGGACGCGCCGCCTATCGTTTGTGGTATGGAAAAGATGATAAATATGATAGTGTAGGTTTCCGTTGTGCGCTTTCAGAGTGATACATTAATTCATTCGATGGCGTATAATCTGAAAACGATGGGAATTCTCTATGGCACGCATTGAAAAAACAGTCTTCATCAGCTACCGTCGCAAGGACATATCCTGGGCGCTGGCAGTCTATCAGTATCTGACGAGCCAGAAATATGACGTGTTCTTTGATTTCTCCAGCATCCCAAGCGGGGACTTTGAGCAGATCATCGTCAGCAATATCAAGGCGCGTGCTCATTTTGTTTTGATACTTACGCCAACCGCATTGGACCGTTGTAGCCAGCCAGGAGATTGGCTGAGGCGTGAGATCGAAATAGCGATTGATGAAAAACGTAATGTTATCCCTTTGTTTTTCGATGGCTTTAG
>JAYUGV010000187.1:0-10518 GCA_043767565.1 Anaerolineales bacterium | reverse complement strand
CGACCAGCTCAAGGGTATGTCTGATGCGGGCTTTGTCCGTGATCCCATACACGCCGCCGTAAAACTGGACATTCTCCCACACGGTCAGATCATCATAGATCGCAAACTTCTGCGACATATAGCCAGCGCGCGATCGCACCTGCTCGCTTTGTTTGAACGCGTCGAAACCCAACACGGTCGCTTCGCCCTCGCTGGGTTCAAGCAGACCCAACAGCATGCGGATGGTGGTAGTCTTGCCGGAACCATTCGGTCCGAGATAACCAACCACCTCACCCGCGTTCACTTCAAAGTTGATGTGATCGACCGCGACGAAATCGCCAAAGCGCCGCGTGAGATTTTCTACATAGATAACAGGCAGACTCATATAAAATCCTTTACCACGAAGTACACAACACTTGCACCGCACGCAAGTGCAGGTGAGTACACGAAGGTTTTTAAACCTTTAAAACAAATCCTTTGTGCCCTTGGTGTCTTTTGTGTTTAAAAAATCATCCCTTTTCCAAAACAGATTTCAAACGCGCGAGGTTTTCTTCCATCATCGCTTTGATGCGACCTTGCATCACGCCTTCTGCCAGTTTGAAAACGCCTGCGGGGTTGCCCTGCGCGTTGAGGCTGATCTTCGTGCCCGTGCCAACGGTCTTGAAGGTCATGGTCATGACCACCTGCATCGGTCCCGCGTTCACCTGAAAACCGCATTTGGTATCCGGCTCATACGCGACCACTTGCATCTCGCCTTCGATGCGGCGTCCCATCATTTCAGCAACACTTTTAAATTTTGTGCCAACACCCACCGCGCCCGGTGTGATCTGCTGCAGGCTTGAGACAGCCGAATTCCATTTCGACATGTTGTTCGGATCCGCAACGAACGCAAAGACATCTTTGATGGGTTTATCGATCAAGGTGCCGAGGTCAAGGTTGATCATATCGTTTTCCTTTTGTAGTGGCGACTTCAGTCGCCTGTTTACCGAACTACGTTTTTATCTTCTGACAATGCAATGAAGACATCTTCAAGTGTAGACGGGATGAGTCGCAGTTCAGCGACCTGACCACCTGCGCTTCGGATCTCAGACGTGAGCCTGCGGAGGACCTCTTCAGCCTTTCCCTCCCCGACGCGGATATGCAGACGATCTCCGAACGCTTGTACATCTTCCACGTCTTTATCGGCATGGGCAGTGTGACGCAAGATCGGCAATGGAGTACCGCGCAATTCAAGGATGCGACCTGCCAGCCGTGCCCGCAAATTGGATGGCGTATCTTCGGTAATGATCTTGCCGTTCTTCATAAAGCCTACGCGGTGACAACGCGAGGCTTCATCCATATAAGGTGTGGAGATGATGACAGAAACTCCGTCCTCCCGAGAAGGCATCGGGACCTTGTGAGCGGAGGACTGAGCGTTTGTTGCGAAGTCGGTAGTCGCAGGGCGACTTGCACCACGCGCTTCGACTACGCTCAGCGAGGCAGAAGCAAGTTTTATTATCAGTTGCCAGAAATCCTGGCGCGTGACGGGGTCAACGCCGGTGGTGGGTTCATCGAGCAATAAAACGCGCGGGCGTGTGACCAATGCCGAAGCCAGACCCAATTTTTGTTTCATGCCGCCAGAGAGAAACCCGGCGCGCCGATCGGTGAATTTTTCAAGCCCTACGAATTCAAGGATCTCATTACAACGCGGCAGCCATTCATTGGATCTGAGTCCGCGCACTTCGGCAAAGAAGCGGATATTCTCGAGCACGGTCAGATCTTCGTACATGGAAAATCTCTGCGAGAGATAGCCGAATTGCGAACGGGCATTTTCGGTTTGTTTGTCAATATCGTATCCGCAGATGTTGACCTCGCCCGAGTCCGCTTTGAGCGCGCCGACGAGTAATCGCATCGTGGTGGTCTTCCCTGCGCCATCCGCACCGACGAGTCCGTAGATCTCACCGGCTTTGATCTGGAGGGAGACACCGTCTACGGCTTTGGTGTCGCCGAAGGATTTTCTGAGGTTGGTAGCTGAAATTAGGAGATTAGTCATTGTTAGATTTAAAGCCTCATTTTGTCAAAGGTCGAATGTCAAAAGTCGGTTGAAGGGTAGGCTTCGTAATCCGCTTCGTCATCAGAAATACGCTGTTTTCGTGGGTTGGTTTCCAGATATGACATGAATTTTGCGATTTGACGGGCACAAGTCTCAGCCAGAGAGCAGGATTCTTTGAATTGTTCTTCAGTAATATATTTTTGGTCAAGAGCCACATAAAGTTGCGCCCGCACTTCACCAGCCGAGGCTTTTGCCATACCAAGGAAATTAATGAACTGTACATCGGTGCGACTCTCAAAACCTTCTGCAATATTGCTCATCACTGATACACACGCCCGACGAATCTGGTCTCGCAAACCAAAGTCCCGATTGAAGCCTGGTTGGCTGCCCAACCCATAAACAATATTGGTTAGTTGTCTTGCTGTCTTCCAAGCCTCGATCTCTTCAAAACGTGTGATACCAGCCATGTCATTCTCCTTTTGTTCTAAACTTGATCTTCAACATTAGAAATTCGGTATTTGACTTTCGACTTTCGACTTTTGACTTGTGACATTCGATGTTTATTTGAACACCACATCCGCAGGCATGCCGATCTTTAACTTGCCTGCTGGGTCGGTCACTTTTAATTTGATGGCATAGACGGTTGAGCTGCGTCCTTCCACGGTCTGCACATTGCGCGGGGTGAATTCAGCCTGGTCTGCAATATGCGTGATAACCGCATCGAAGGTTTCACTTGCAAAGGAGTCAACGGTTACGGTGGCTTTCTGTCCAAGAGAGATTTTGCCATATTGATTTACAGGAACATAAACGGTGATGGTCAATTCGCTGAGGTTTGCCATGGTCATGGCTGTAGCGCCGGGTTGGACAAACTCGCCGGGTTCCACATTGCGGGTGAGAATAGTCCCATCCATGGAGGCATAGATGGTCAACTTTTTCATCTGGGTGTCGAGTAAAGCCAGGTTGGCTTCAGCGGTCTTGACGTTGGTCTGCGATTGTTCCATTGCAGCTTTTGCCTGATCAACAGTTTTACCGGCGGTAATGACCGCCTGTGAGTCGAGTCCGGTTTGCAGAGCGCGCAGGCTATCAGCGGCATTATCATAAATTTCTTGCGCAATGACCGCCTTGGCGCGCGCTTGAAGAACATCGGTTGCGCCTTCGGTAGTCAACTCATCGTCATATTCTTTTTGGGCATCATCCAAAGCGATCTTGGCATCATCGAAAATGATCTGAGCCTCATCACGCAAGCTCTGGCTGTCTGAAGCGCCGCTGGTGAGATCCAATATAGTCTTGGCGTTTTGGAAGGTGATTCGTGTTTGCCCTAATTTTGCTTCCACATCCAGGAATTTGGCACTGCCCGATTTCTTCTTGATGTTATCAAGTTTCTCGATGGCATCTTTCAAAGCAGTATGTGCTGATTCAACTTCAGCTTGCGCGGCTTGGAAACGTTCCTCTTTGGAGAAGTACCAGGTGGGCAGAGCGAATTCGGTTGGTTTGGTTTCTTTCCAAGTGGAGAGACGGGTTGCCTTTTCAGCAGCCAGCGCATTGATAACCGCAGTATTGTATTGTTGTTGTGCCGTATCGTATGCGGAGTGGGCAGTATTCAGCGCGGCTTTGGCAGAGTCGACTTGGGCGGAGGCAACGGCACGTTGGGCACTGAGCAGGCTGTCGTCCAGACGCAGAAGCGGATCGCCCGTCGCGACGGGCTGTCCCTCATTAACGAGGACTTCCACTACCCTGCCAGCCAGCTCAGGCGAGACGTTGACCACAACAGATTCGATGGTGCCCGAGGCGCTGAGCTGCCCGCTCTTGGCGGGGTTCAACGAACGAAAACCATAATAGCCGATCGTTGAAAGGACGATCAAGGCAACAAGGATGCGAACGGGAAGCGGGGGGAAAGAATTTTTCATTTGGGTCTCCTTTGGAGAATTTAGTCTAATCGTTTGCGGAAGCGGGCAGAAGCGGCTCCCAAAATGGTAATAGCAAAGATCGTTAGTGCAAGTATCTCGGGCTGCAGGGATGCTGCGCCGACTCCCTTTAGTAATAACGCGCGTATGATGACAAGATAGTAGCGCAAGGGAATAATGGCGGATACGTACTGCAGGAATTTTGGCATGGCTTCGATCGGAAAGAAGAAGCCCGAAAGAAAAATGCTCGGCAGCATGGTGAACATAACCGTGATAAAGGCTTCCTGTTGGTTATTGGCAATTGTGGAGGCAAACAAACCAATGCCCAGACTGGAAAGCAGGAACAATCCTGAAAGAGCAAAGATCAGACCGAGGTCTCCCCGAATGGGTACGTGGAACCACCAATGCCCGACAACAAGGACTTCTATCAGGTCAATGAATGCCAGAATGGTATATGGCAATATTTTTCCCACAACCAGTTCCCACGAGCGGATCGGCGTGACGATCAACTGCTCGATGGTACCGCGTTCGCGTTCGCGCACGATGGAGGAGGCAGTGAGTAATGCCGTGATGAAATAAAGGATCATGCCTGCCACACCTGGCACATTGAAATATGCCGCAATGAGATCAGGGTTGTACCAAACTTGCGTACGCACATCGAGTGGCGGCTTGAAAGACGATGGTCTGCCGGTCAGCGCGGCTTGTTCTGATAAAACTTTTGTTGAGTAGGATTGCCCGATCAATTTGGCAGTGGAAAGGGCTGTTCCACCAACGGTTGCATCAGAACCGTCCAATACCAGCGAGACTTGCGCATTACCTTCGAGCAGGCGTTGGTCATAATCTGGCGGGATGATGAGCGCGGCGCGAATATCGCCCGCTTCGATCAGATCTTTATACTCAACCGCCGAATACACGGAATAATCGATGCTGAAATAATTCGCTGAACGGAACGCATCCAACAACGCCCGGGATTGCTTGGACTGGCTCTGATCCCAGACCGCCAGCGAGATGTTCTTCACGTCTGAGGTCGCCGCGTAACCGAGCAGAAATAACTGCATGATCGGCATGACGATGATCAGAACCAATGTGCGCGGGTCGCGCATGATCTGGATAAACTCCTTGCGGATGATGGAAAATAATCTTGAGTTCATACACTCTCCTTGAGAATACCGTGCAGGAAAATATCTGTATATAGATCCGCTGTATTTTTTGGCATTAGTTTACTAATGATCGAATCGGAGATGATCATCTCAGTGATAAAGTAGGAAATGATCATGCCGAAGAAAGACCGCATCAGCACAGCGGGATTGGTCACGCGCAGGCTCTTTCGAGATTTGACGATCTTTTCGAAAACCGGCAGAACCTTGGGCGCGATCTCGCGCAGCATCATCGAGCCGTGCTTGCCTTTGAATTCAACCAGCTCAACGAACATCAAACTGATGAATTCAGGTTGTTTCCCCATCTCGGCGATAACGATCCGGGAGGCGTTCTTGAAAAACTCTTCGACCGTCTCCCCTTCTGCGGCGAGGATAGCAGGCAGGATTTTCTTGTATGGGTGTTTGTCGATGATGATGCCTTGAAAGATCTCGTCCTTGCTGGCAAAGTGGTTGTAGATACCGCCCAACGCCAGCCCGGCTTTATCCGCGATCTGGCGCATGGAGGTGGCATGGTAGCCCTGTTCCAGGAACAAACTAATGGCGGCATCTTCAATGGCCAGGCGGGTCACTTCGCCTTTTTTGAGTTTTTCTTTTTCCACAGGCTCTCCGATTAAAAATGAACGAACGTTCGTTTTTATTTTAGCTTATTCAGACTATTTTTGTCAAGGTACAAAACTTGGAATGGTAAAATCCTTCCATGCTCCCCTTCACAACATTGGAAAAGCAGATCCGCGCGGACTTGAAGTTCAACATCGCAGTCGGACTCGCCGATGGCGCCTTCTTTGGGCTTGCAATTGGCTTCGCCTCGTTCGGGACGGTCCTGCCGCTCTTCATCGCATCCATGACTAACTCAGCGACGCTGATCGGACTGGTGCCAGCCATCCATTCGGCGGGCTGGTTATTGCCGCAATTATTCACAGCGAATCACACATCCCGCTTGCGCCGTTATAAACGGACCGTTCTACTCAGAACCATTCACGAGCGCATACCGTTTCTTGGGTTAGCCATCGTCGCGTTATTACTCCCTACGATCGGAATAAAGGCGGGGCTGATCCTATCGTTCCTCATGCTCACCTGGCAGGGACTCGGCGGCGGCATCACAGCCAACCCGTGGACGAGCATGATCTCCAAGATCATCCCGCCTGAGAATCGCGGCACTTTTTTTGGATCGCAAGCCGCAGTCGCGAATCTATTCATCAGCGGCGCGGCAGTGACTGCCGGATATTTGTTGAATTACCTCAACTCGCCCATCAATTTCGCAGTCTGTTTCCTCCTCGCCAGTGTTATCTTCACCGCTTCTTGGGGCGCGCTGGCTTTGACGCGCGAACCCGAAGATACAGAAAAGGTCATCGAGGCGCATCAGCCGTCGCTGTGGAAAGGCGCGGGGCGCATCCTCAAACGCGATAGCAATTTCAGTTGGTTCCTCGTCACGCGTTTCATCTCCCAATTCGCAACGATGGGATTTTTGTTTTATATCGTCTATGCCCTGCGCCGCTTCCATGCTGATACGATCACGCTGGGTTTTCTCACCGCCACACTCACCATCGCGCAGACCGTTGCCAATGTGGGCATGGGTTGGTTTGGCGACCGCATCGGTCACCGCGCCATGCTGATCATCGGCGCGGCAGCGGCGGCGTTAAGTTCAGCGCTGGCGTGGTTCGCGCCAGCGCTCAATTGGTTCTTCCCCATCTTCATTCTTTCGGGTCTTACGAACGTTTCCATTTGGACGAACGGTATGACCATGGCAACCACATTCGGCAGCGAAGCGGAACGTCCGTTTTATGTTGGGCTGGCGCAAACACTCACCGCGCCCGCCACGATCATCGCACCGCTCATCGGCGGCTGGATCGCAGATACGATCGGCTTTCAACCCACGTTTGCGATCTCAACTATTTTGTCGCTTGTGATGATGGCAATATTAATATTCATCGTGAAAGATCCTCGTAAAAGCCCTCACCCTAACCCTCTCCCACAGGGAGAGGGGACATAAGGAGTTCTCATGATCCTCATTCAAGAAAAAGTTAACCAAGCCATTGAAATTCTCAAAGAGCAGCAAACCGATATGTGGCTTACCTTCGTGCACGAAACATCCGGCGTGCGCGACCCGGCACTCGATTTATTGATCGGTGCGAATGACCTCACGTGGCCATCGGCGCTCATCATCACACGCAAAGGTGAGAAGATCGCCATCATCGGTAATCTCGAAAAGGATGCGCTGCAGCGCCTAAATGTGTTCGATGAAATTCTGGGATACGACACTGCCGTCAGCGAACTCTTGCGGACGACGATCACGCGCCTCAATCCCGACCGAATAGCTGTCAACACTTCCAGGAACAACGTCCACGCTGACGGTTTGACTCACGCCATGTACGAGTTCCTCAAAGAATATCTGGCGGGCACGCCATATGCAGAGCGACTCGTCAGCGCCGAACCCATCATCAACTCCCTGCGCGGACGAAAGACTCCAGCCGAACTTGCGCGCATCCGCAAAGCTGTGGAGATCACGGATGAGATCTTCCAAAAAACATACGCCTTCATCAAAGTCGGCATGACCGAGATCGAGATCGGCGAATATATGCACAAACTCGCGCGCGACTATGGCATAGGTCTCGCGTGGCCCGCGGAGAATTGTCCCGCCGTGAATTCGGGACCCAACTCCCCGGTTGGGCATAACGGACCGACGGACATCAAAGTCGAACGCGGACACATCATCCATTTTGATTTTGGCGTGAAATACGAAGACTATTGCTCGGATATTCAACATGTAGTCTATGTGCTCCGTGAAGGCGAGACGGAAGCTCCCGTCGAAGTCCAACGTGGCTTCATTACCCTGCGCACCGCGGTTGAAAAATCACGCGAAGCCATGAAGGTTGGCGTGACCGGCAACGCCATTGACACCATCTCGCGCGAGATTATCACCGACTCAGGCTATCCTGATTATCCGTATGCTCTCGGTCATCAACTCGGACGCGTGGCACATGATGGCGGCGCGTTGTTGGGTCCGCTTTGGGAGAAGTATGGCGATTCGCCGAATCAAAAGCTGGAAGTGGGGCAAGTCTTCACGATCGAGCCTGGGCTTGCAGTTCTCGGTTATGGGTATTTGGGCTTGGAGGAAGATGTGGTGATGACAGACAGAGGCGCAGAATATATCGGCGAACCACAACGAGAGATTGTGCTTATCAAAGGCTAACTATAATAAAACTCCGAGTTCTTGAAGAACTCGGAGTTCGGTTTTAAACCTCAGTAAAATATCCCTCTTCAACCCCCTGCCAGGTTTCATCATGTAGTTTCATATACTTCGTCAACAGCGGATGCACACGCGCCAATTCTTCATACATTTTTTGCGCCACACGTCGTATCGAGAAATGTGCATTCGCCGCTGCACGCAGCTGACAGAACGCGAATGCCTCCCGTAAATTAAACTCCGCCAGCACGCGACGATTGAATCCATTGGGGACAACATACTGCGCCACATCGGGACTGAATGCATACAACTTCTCGAACATTGCACTCGCCGCATCCATCGCCGCTTCATACGCGGATCCGAAGCCTGCTTCCGTTATCAGGAGCGGAGTCGCATACCCCAACCGTGTCGTCAACCGCTGCGGCGTCTGCGTCATCATGCGGTGACGTTTGAACTCTGCGTATGCGCCCTGGTCCATGACGAGGTCGAAAGTATATGTGGAATATTCCAGCTCGCGCAATGGGACATCGAATTTACTCAAACGTCCCAGCAAAGATTCAGCAAGAGTTGCTTTGGCTTCTTTGCCCAGCGCTTCGACATGCGACAACGCATCTATATATGTCATTTCACCGAAGCGATATAACGTCGCAGCAAGGACTTTTGCTTCGCCATCTTTGTCGTGATCGATCAACGTACACCAATCATTTGCCGCAGAGTCACGGAGACGCTGAGATTCTGCTTTTCTCTGTGTCTCTGAGTCTCTGTGGCTAAATTCTTTCGTTGTCTCAACCAAATACGGAACGGCATCGGCGTATTTCACCAGGGTGGGAGTCTCAGCTTTGGAGACATCTTTCACTTGCATTCCGATCTCACGCACTTCAGCCAATTCATGCGACAGCATCTTGCGGACGGTATTCTCTATCACACGCGCGTTGGCGGTCATACCCACGTTGGCGAGCGCGGCGGCGGGCAACAGGAAGCGACTCACGTCCACATACTTCGAGCGGATGCGGCGGTCCCAGGCGTCGTCTCTTTCGTTCTCGCGGCGCGGGAAACGCTCGAAGACACGAGTCCGGACCGGGTTCAACGAATCAGCATAGGCTTTGAAAAGGAGGCGGATCGTATCCACGAATTCAGCCCGGAGCGGATGCGAATCCAATTCAGGCGGAACTGTAAAATCATCCGGTCCCCACCTTTGATAACGTGTGGATTTTTCTGTATAAGAGGCAAGTCGATTCGATTCGATGCTTTCGATGGCGATGCGCGAAACATTCTCGAAGGCGATGTGCAGGACAGCATGTTCCGCCACCGAAGCATGACCGTAACCCACCACCCACTTCTCATGGAACTTTGCAGAAACTTCATCACTCAACTGGGCGGCAATGGCACGGAATGATTCGGGCGCGCGCGAGGTTTTGGCAAAAGCCACTGCAATGGTTTCGGGGCTGAGCGCGCGCGGCGATAACAAATATATTTCACGTTCGGGCATGGAAGTCTCCTCGACAATCTAACGTGGTGCGGGATGGCATCCCGCCCTACAAAATCTGGCAGATTATACTCTCATGAGCGGATATGTTACATCAACAAAAAGGGCGGTCAAATGACCGCCCAAAGGTTATGAAGTGCCGATATTTTGCGGAAAGTCTGATGATGGGGGCACCGTTTGCGGAGTAAGTTTTTGCAGTTGATTGAGCGCCCGTAAACCGACAAACAACACCCACAGAAAGTACAGGTGGATGAGCAAGCCTTTCCATTCCTGCAAAGCAAGCATGACCAATGTATCAACCCCATAAAACACCATGCCCAAAACATAACCCCAGCGTTTGCCTTTGCCTGCCAGAAAGCCAAGGAGCGCAAAAATACCCGATACGATCAGACTTATCACAAGGGCAATTACTTTGAAGATAACCGCCATCTCCGGCACTTCGCCTCCCATACCAACCGCGAAATAATCCACAAACAGGGTGGATGCCAGTCCCATCACAAGATAGAATTCTCCGCCGAACGCAGTGATCAACGAATTGACAAATGATAACCCTGCGATCCAGTAGAAACTTCTGGCGCTATTTTGAGCCTGTTTATTTAGCTTGACGATCTCCATTGCCGCTTGAGCCGCCTGGGGTGAACTTCCTGAAAGAGGCTCAGGAACTGGAGTGGGGTTCAGTGATTGATTCATAGGTATATCCCTTCTATACTCGGCGCGGTCATAAATTGCGGTTTTCTGCTGTCTGTTTCGCGGGGCTAAAGCCGCCTGCTCAGTAC
>JAYUGV010000186.1:0-10538 GCA_043767565.1 Anaerolineales bacterium | reverse complement strand
CCTATCTGGCATATCGCGCACACAGCCTCAACGTCAGCGGCGCGGTGGCAGCGTCTATTGTTGGCACGGTCGTTTTTGGTTTTGGCGGGTTAGCTTGGGCAATTCTGCTAATGGCTTTCTTCGTCACCTCATCGGGCTTGAGCCGCATGTTCAAGAAACGCAAGCAGGGTCTCGACGAAAAATTTTCAAAGGGACATGAGCGCGACGCAGGGCAGGTCTTCGGCAATGGCGGGTTGGCAACGGCTTTCGTGTTGATCCATGCCATTTATCCCGCGTCAGCGTCAAGTATCGGCTGGGTCGGATTCGCCGCGGCGCTGGCAGCGGTCAATGCCGATACATGGGCGACTGAGTTGGGAGTCTTGGATCCGACTCCGCCGCGCATGATCACGAATTTAAGAAAGCGCGTCGAAAAAGGGACCTCGGGCGGAGTCTCCTTCTTTGGAACTTTTGCTTCGCTGATGGGTGCCGCGGCAATCGCCCTACCAGCATCACTGCTCACTGGTGACTGGTCACTCTTCCCACTGATTACTCTCGCCGGACTCGCTGGCTCGCTCTTCGACTCTTTCCTCGGCGCAACCGTACAAGCCATGTACTACTGCCCCACTGACAAAAAGGAGACCGAGAAACATCCGCTGCACACCTGCGGCACAGCGACGGTTCACATCCGCGGCTGGCAGTGGCTGGATAATGACTGGGTCAATTTTGCATGCGGCGCGTTTGGGGTAGTGGCTGCAATAGTACTTCTATTTTTATAGAATAAAGGCACTTCATGAGAATATACACCGCATAGGAGAATCAAACTATATGATTATCGAATTTGAAGCAACAATTGAAAACTCAATAGAGTTTGTCTTATTTCACAGAACATATTCGCCTAGCATGAAAAGCCAAATATTAATATCGCGAATCATATCCGTAGTAATGGCTCTACTAATACCGCCCATTCTCATGTATCTCATTTTTCAGGGAATGACCAAGTTGATGGGGTTAATTCTGAATTTTCCTCAGAATGCTGAACAAAATTCTATTTACCCTTATATAATGGCTTTCGCATATGTCTTAAGCGTGATTTTTGGCGTTTATATGTTTATTCAGTTTCCTAAAATCAATAAAGAGCAAATGATAAAAAGATTGAGGAAATTACTTAGCGAGGGAGAAAACAAAAATGCGTTAGGGCATTGTACGCTTACACTATCACCTGAAGGCATTCATTGCAAAAGAAACCTTAGTGAATACAAAGTAACATGGTCAGCCATAATCAACATGATCCAAAACGACAATTGCTTTTTTCTTTATACAGATTCAGTAAATGCCATCGTAATACCAAAAGATGCGTTTGCTTCTGACAATGCTCGAAAAGAATTCTCAGATTACGTAAACAACAATATGAATGTAAAAAATAATCCATGAGTGTATTCCAACACTACTCTTGCAGATAATTTTCGATTCATACAATAGACGTTATCGGAAATAAAATTGGGACGCTGATAAACGCTGACTCACGCTGATTCAAAGAGAAAAAATCTGCGTTTTTCTGCGTTCATCAGCGTCCAGATAGATTTTTGGCTTATTACCGATAACGTCTAATACCATTTTGAAAACAGGGGCAGCGCCTCCCGCGCTGTCCCTGTTTGTATTTCAATTCCTATTTACTTCTTATCACCCGGCTTATTCAACTTACGGATGAAGAATCTCCATACCAGCCAGAAGACAAATATAAACGGTGCCAGCACAGGGATAACCACCACAACGATCCAGATCAGAAAATCGATCAAGCTTCGATAGGTGTTGCTAACCGTGCTCGATGCGTCTTTGAACGTCTCGCCGGGCTTCCAGGGCGTGGATGTGAAAGTGGGACGCGGAGTCAGGGTAGGTGCGGGTGTAGTAGTCGGCGTAGCGGTCAGGATCGGGAATTCAGGCTCAAAGTTGACAGTGATCGTTGAGAAGGCAGAACGGTCGGAGATGTAATTCATACGTCCCTTGATCTGCTCGATCTGCGCTTCGATATTCGCCAGTTCCTGATTGATGCGCAAGGCTTCATCCACGGTTTTAGCATCTTTCAAGAATTCCAGAATACGGGCGCGCGTGGCTTCCAGATTTTGGAGCTGTGACTGCAGATCCACGTATTGATCGGTTACATCTTCGCCGGTGGCGTTCTCGTCCAACACGCGGATGGATAATCCGCGCAGACGGGTAAGCGCCTGTTCGAATTGGTCCACAGGGATGCCAATGGATATGGTGGAGTATTTCAGATTGTTGCCAAAGTAATCCTGATACCAGACCCGCGAACTGATGATATACCCGCCCAAGTCACCGATGATTTGAGTCGTGCGGTCGATCGCCACATCGGTATCCTTGACCAGCAGACGGACATCCGCGTTCTTGATGATCTTGCGGTTGGATGTCTGCACTACGACACTTTCCCCCGCCTGGTTGCTGATCTCAAATGCCGCCGAAGTGGGGGCAGGCTGAGCAGCAAAAGCATCCGCTGATTGCGGCGCAGCACCTTTTTCAGCTAGCGGTTCAGCGGGCGCCTCGGTGGCAGCAGCGAACTGTTCCATTATTGGAGCTTGCGTTGCGGCGGCTCCGCCACAAGCGGCGAGCACGAGCGTTCCTACGATGATAGACAGCGTGAATAGAACGAAACGAGATTTCATTTTTTCCTCCGGGTGAATATGGATTTTTAATTTCGACGTTATAGCAACGACGATGAGAAGAAAATAAAGTTCCCGCCTAAAAAGGTGACAGTCACTTCAAAAGTGACTGTCACCTAACGTTACAAATTTACTTTAACACCACATTCACTTTCACCACCCCAGCCCGATCATGCTTCGCTGTCAACTTCACCTTCGTACCCTTCTTCGCTTTCACCACCCATTCCACTTTGACGCGGTCGCTTGTGCCTTCATCGCCTTCATCCGGGTTGACGGGTTTATAGGCGCGTCCTTCCAGTTCGCCAAGTTCTTCGCGCTGTTTTCCAGATTCGAGTGAGGCTCCTTTTGGTAAAGCGATCTCGGCGATCACGCCGCGAGTCATTTTCTTTTCGAGCGCCTTCTTGGTTACATAGGTCGGGAGCCAGCCTTCGTTTTGGACCACGAATCGAACGCGGTACGAATCCGCTCCAAGGGTGGTAACTTTCGTTTCCCAGAGGGCAAGTTTCGGTGAGATCAGAGCGTGCCACACGATCCAATCCGGGAAGGGACTGATTTCCTTTTCCAAAAACTCCAGCGGCGGATTCGTCCACATGTTCATCGAGTCCCAACCGCCCAATTCCACCTTGCCGAGTTGCGGATGTTTGTAGGCATACCAATTCACAAAGCCCTTGCCTTTGAGAACTTCATCGTTCCACTTGAGCATTTTGAGATCGTCTTCGATGGGGTGCTCGCGATACCAATCAATGAATTTGAATTTCTCAATGCCTGCCTGTTTCATCGGGCTCCAAAATTCAACCGTCCATGAGAACACGCCGACGTGATCGTAGGTCCATGTGTCGAAGCCGCCCGCGATCGCCTGCTTGGGATGATATTTAAATTCGTGAAAGACCGAGATGTTTGGATAGCTCGTGATCTCGGTGCCCTTCTCGCCGATCTTTTGATACGTCCACAGATCATCGGTGGGGAAATCATCATCGGGGCGGTCATCATACGGACGCAGCAGCACGCCGCTCATGGTGTGAAATGAAACTGTGCCGGTAATGTTCGGATGCTTCGCGATGAAATCAACCAGGTTGCGCGCTTCAGGTTCCGAGGCGGGATACGGTCCCGCGCCGCGTTGATCTGATTCGGTTTTCCATCCTGCCGGGAAGTTGCGATTCAAATCCAAGCCTTGTTTGGGTCCGCGGATGTTGATCGTCACGCCATCATAATTTTTCAGCAAGCCTTCCGGCAAAATACGATAATACTTGCCGCCGGTTTCGATCGGGTCGCGGCGCACCATCAAACGCGCGTCATCGGGATGCACCTTCCACGCGCCGCTCGGGTCTTCGATACGCATTTGCAAAATCCGCCCATCGCCATCCAAGTCTTCGCCCCACACCAAACCATCCAGTGGGTCATCGGTGAACGGATATGCCCGCGTGCTCGAACGGATGACCTTCGGCTTATCAGCCAGCGCCCATTCCGCGCCATCGGGGTTCACGCGCGGCACGATATAAAACGCACGCGTGTCTAATGCGCGTTTGGTTTTGTCATCCGTTTTATATTTCGTCACCAAGGAATGGATGAGATATAGCGCGGCGGCAGACGCCGTCACTTCGGACGCATGGATGTTGCCATCCACCCAGAACGCGGGCTTCTCCGCATCTTCCCCGGATTTGAAGTTGGTCGCCGTTACGAGCCACACGTCCCGCCCTTCATGGCTTTTTCCAATCGAATCCAGTCGAATCAGATTCGGATATTCCTTGGCATAGGCCTTCAAAAGACGCGTGAGTTCATCGTAGCGATAGAAGCGATTGAATTTGATGTTAGGCATAGAGAGTCTCCTTGGGATTAAATCAAAAGAGACACAGCCAAAGCAATCTTGCTTTATCGCTGTGTCTCCATATGAGTTTCATAGGTCTATTGTAGCAAACTTTTATTTTTTTCTGTTCACAAGTAATGCATCCTTCATTTTGATCTTTCCGTAACAACCAGTGGTTTCTTTCGCCAACCATCTCGCGTAGATTTTACGACAAGCTTTGATAACTCAGCCGGATAGATATTCGAATGCCGTGACAGCTCATCAATCGGCATCCAGATCGGGACGTAGATACCCTCATCGGGATCGTTTGGGTCTGAATCCGTGAACTCTTCACCGGTACCCGTCCCAAACTCGCCTCTGACATGTTCCACCAAAAAATAGATCTGCCGACTCTTCTGCCCGAGTTGGATCTCTGCCACTTTCTGTTTGATCGCTACTTCGATCCCCAACTCTTCCATCGTCTCACGGATGGCGGCTTGCTCGGGCGTCTCGCCTTCGTCCATACCGCCGCCGGGAAACACGAAATAATCCAACCCGGCACGGTGGCGCTCGATCAGCGCGACTTTGTTATCTTTGATCAGCACAATGCCAGCACGAATTCTCACTTGATTCTCCCATTTTAATTTTGCTTCAGGCGGCGTCTTTGCCGCCGCGGACGGCGGAGCAATTTTAACGGATACGATCCAAATAAGTGAAAGCATGAAACAACGCCGCCACCTGCAGGGCGTGTGGAAATTCACCGCGTTTCATCATTGCTATCAATTCATCCAACGGCACAAGGTGGACTTCAATATCTTCGCCGTCGTCGAGACTTTGCGTCGAAATATGTTCAGCGTTCAAAGCCAAGTAGCAATACATTGTATTCGTTTGGATGGCAGGGTTGGGATACAACTGTCCGACTTCAATAAACTCAAAAGCTGTATAGCCGGTCTCTTCTAGCAATTCCCGCTTCACACCATCCAACGGATGCTCGCCATCTTCTACAACCCCGCCGGGGATTTCCCACAACACCTTTTCCACGCCGTGGCGATATTGTTTGATCAACACAACTTCATTATTTTTGGTGAGTGCGATCACATTTGCCCATGAGCGGAACTCAAAAATCGTCGCGTCCAAAAATTTCCCGTTGGGCAGTTCAACTTTATCCAACCGCAATCGCGGACGGAAATAACTTGACTCTAAAACTTTCCATGGCTTGAGGGGCATATCCTATGCGTCCTCAGTCTCTCTTGCCACACGATTGATTTCATCCAGACTCGCGCCTTTAGCTTTTTCTAGCCGCTCGAAACGTTTGGTGAATTGACTCATCGCATAATTGACGAAGTCTTCTTCCACCAATCCAAAAGGCACAACTTCATAACGGGCAAACGCGTCGCCGATCACGCCGATGGCAGAAGGGAGCAGCGTGTTCATATGCATTTGAAGATTATCCCATTGATCGGGATGTTCCGCGATCAAACGAGAAAGAAGATAAACACCATACGCAATATGACGTGACTCATCCTGCTTGAGCAGGGAGATCCCTTTTCTCAGCCCAGGGAGAAGGTCATTGCGTTCGAGCATCGTAAAGAAAGCGTGATAGCCAGTTTCTGCCAGGACACCTTCCACCACCATGTTATAGGTAACCGATGCCGTGATCTGATTCGCCGGAGATGCATCAGCACGCAGTGCATTCAACGCCGAAGGCAGCGCCTCATAAAATAATTGACGATAGTTATCGCCATGATATCGACTCAAATCCACGCCTGCTTCGGCAACTTCATCCATAAACCTTCTAAAGAAGTCCGTATGCTTGGCTTCTTCATACAGGAACGTGGTGAGAAACATTTCTTCTTCCAGCCGTCCTTCCTGCGCAATAGCCTGGATCAACGGCAGCAGGTCAAGTGTCACAGCTTCCTCGCCTGCTACAAACATCGACAGTAGCAGCCAGATCAGATCCTTTTCTTCATCAGTGAACCCAGCCCAATCTTGTTTGTCCTTTGTGAAATCAATATCAGATGGATTCCATATTCCAAGCCGTTTGGCTTTTTCATACAGACGCATGGGCGGGAGTTCACGGTTCAGTCCGCGCGTGGTGGTGGCGAATGATATGTGAGTCATCAGAGTTCTCCGGTATCAAGTATTAAACAAAAAGTGAAAAGCATACTGTGATTATACAGCCCTACTTTCCACTTTTGATGTCTACTTATTTCTCGCCAGTTCCACTAATGCTTATTCCCGCAAAGTTAATTTCCCACGCTTGTCAGCACGATACACGATCAAATCCGGCATAAAGAAGTGCTTCGGATTGGTTGTAACCAGAGCCAACCCATTGTTAAGCGCAGTAGCAGCGATCACTGCATCAGCATCGCCAATAACCCTGCCTTTAGTACGCCAGGAACGAATTAATTCCCCGGCTTTATCTGCAACCTCAATGGTGATATCAATGGTTTCCAGAGAGTCAAGTAGATCAAAGGTTTCTTTGCGTTCATGGTCGCGCATACCGCGCACAATTTCAAGCCGAGTTATTGCAGAAATATATAAGGTGTCATCTCTGGAAAGGCTATCAAGCAATTCCCGATATCCTGCTGTCTTACGAAAGCATAAAATCAGGATATTGGTATCCAGTAAATAATCGCTCATCTGCCCCTCTGTTTCACCGAGAAATCACGCGTAAAGCCTTTGCGTCCCTCTTCGACCCAGCGGTTAACATCGTTGAATGTGGCGAGTTCTGGGTGATCTTCATCCTTCCACGCGCCATAGGCATTCTTGATTGCTTCACGTAGTTTTCGGCGGCGGAGCTCACGCGCCAAAATATCCTCCACGAATTGGGTGCGTTCACGCGCGGGGACGGCATGGCGCAAATCCTCCATAATGGATTTTGTGATGTATAAGTTCATTCGTTCTTTGACGGCGCGCATGAGACACACTCCTTTGCACTATATCTTTACACTGTAATTATACACCAAGGTTTGCATTATTCCTAAAATCTCTCCAGCCGCATCGGACGCAGATCGAATGCCGTTTCTTTCCCGTTGATCAACTCTGCCGCGACCTGCCCGGTACCCGGTCCCAGCGAAAGACCAAGCATGGCATGCCCAGTGGCAAGCACAAGGTTGGAATGATGCGGCGAGCGTCCGATGATGGGCACACCATCGGGAGTCGTCGGGCGCAGTCCAGCCCAGGTCTCTTTGATATCCAGCTTTTCGTCCAGCCGCAAATATTCGCGCGCCGAATTTTCAAGCCGCTTGATCCACAACGGGTTCGGCTCCATGCTGTAGTTACCCACTTCGAGCCGACCTGTGAAGCGCAAGATCTCGCCCATCGGTGAAACCGCAATGCGGCGCTCACCAAGGATGAGCGCATGACTCGGCATCTGTTTGTTTGCAGACATGGTCAGGCTGTATCCGCGCGCGGGCTGGATGGGAATATTTAATTTCAGATCACGCGCCATAGATGGAGTCAACGCGCCCGCAGCCAGGATGACCTGCTCCGCTTCAAACGCACCCTGGCTTGTTTTCACAACCCGAACCTTTTCCCCCACTGATTCAAATCCCGTGACGGGCGTGTTCTCATACATCTCCGCACCCAGCGCGCGGACGCGTTCACGCAACAAGTGGAGAAACACAGCAGGGTTGAGATGTGAATCGCCGGTGAAATGCACGCCGCCAATGACGTCATCCAACGCGGCGGGTTCGATTGCATGGATTTTTGTTTTATCGTACACGCTGACGGGGATGCCGTGCTGCTGCATGAACTCGCCTTCGTGCTTCCCACCGCTGAACGCTTCTTCGGTTTTGTATAAAAAGAGCAGACCTTTTTCTTGATACGAGCAGTCGAACTTTTCATCGGCAATCATCTGCGCAAAATTCTTCGCGCTCAACTGACCGAGATCATTCAACGGCTTGATGCTGCGCTGCACATTGGCATCACTGCACGCCAGCACAAACTTCAATAGCCACGAAAGATAATTCGGGTCGAGACTGACTTTCATCCCAAACGGACTGTGCGCAGGGTCAAGCATCCACTTGAGGGCAGAGGTCATCACGCCCGGTGCGGCAAGCGGAATAATGTGACTCGGCACGATATGCCCCGCGTTGCCTGAGCCGCTCCCTTTGCCGATCTCTTTTGCATCAATGATCATTACTTTACGCCCCGATCTCAGGAGGTAATACGCGCAGCTTAATCCCACTGGTCCGCCGCCAATGATAAGGACATCTGTTTTTGTTGTCATTGAAGATTCCTTTTGAACCGCGAAGCACGCGAAGGTCGCCAAGAAAACCATTTTAAATCTTTGCGCTCTTAGCGCTCTTCGCGGTTAATTAAATACCGTTTGCGAATGGATCGCGCTCATCGACCAAAATCTTCCCTTCCGACATGACCCAGGCTTCGCCGGTAATGGTCGGGATAATTTTGTCACCATCCAATTGCACACTGCCTTCAAAGATACTGCCAACGACACTTTGTTGTTTCCATGTTTGATCCACCCGCAATTTCCCGTCGGCATATAAGCAAGCTAGTTTTGCACTCGTACCTGTCCCGCAAGGCGAACGGTCATAGGCTTTGCCAGGGCAGAGGACAAAACTTTTGCTGTCGGCATCCGGCGTGGATGTGAATAACTCAATGTGATCGATCTCTGCACCGTTTGCGCCGGTGATTTTGTTCGCGGTCAACTGCTCGCGTACGCGCCACGAGAAATCAGTCAGCGCTTCGAGGTTTTGCATGGACACGTCCATGCCGTGATCGTGGACTAGGAAGAACCAATTGCCACCCCATGCCACATCGCCGTGGACGGTTTTGCCATCGATGGTGACAGGGACATGATTCAGATGACGATAGGAGGGGATGTTGCGGACGGAGACTTTATTCGGGTATTCGTCATTGCGAGGGCGATGTTCTTCGCCCGAAGCAATCTCCTGCTTGACGAGGGGATTGCTTCCTCGCAATGACGGGGGCGAGGGATGCAGGGTTGCTTCCACGACCCCCACGGGAGTTTCAACGCGGATAACACCTGGTCGCACTTTGCCAAGATATGCTAGTGACGCGATGAGACCAATGGTGCCGTGTCCGCACATGCCGAGGTAGCCGACGTTGTTGAAGTAGATGACTCCGAACTGACAGGTTGGGTCGGCGGGTTCGACGAGCAATGCACCCACGAGGACATCCGAACCGCGGGGTTCGGTGAGGACGGTGCGGCGCAGGTCGTCGTGATTCTTTTTCAGCGCGGATAATTTGTCAGCAACGGAACCAGTTCCGAGGTCGAAGGGCAGCGCGGTGATTAATCGCGTGGGTTCGCCGCCAGTGTGGGAGTCCAAGAAGGGGATTTGTTTCATTTTCATCCTATTCGTCCTGAGCGGAGCCGCTTGTTCTTCGCGGCGAAGTCGAAGGACAGGGTTCAAGGAAAGTTTAAGTTTTCATGTTACGTGCGTTTCGACTACGTTCGACCGAAGAGCACGGTCTCACTCCGCTCAGCGCGTAGCGGCTTTAAATATTCTCTCAAATTCAGCACGGTCTTCAGCGGACAACGGCAACAACGGCTGGCGCGGATTGCCGACGGGGATGCCTTGCAGTTCGCAGCCGACTTTGACCTTTTGGGTGTAGCCGCCGCTTTCCATGTTGCGGAGGAGCGGGAGGAGGCTGTCCATGTGTTTGCGGGCGGTGACGAAGTCGTTGGCGAGCGCAGCTTCGAGGACGTTGTAATGTTCGAGCGGAGCGCAAGACGCGGCGCCGCCGATCCACGCGGTGGCGCCCCACAGGAAGTAGTCGAGCGCCTGATCGTCGGAGCCGCAGATCATTTGATAGCGGTCGCTGTAGCGCAGACGGAACTCGTAGACGCGCGACATATCGCTGGAGGCTTCCTTGATGCCGATGACGTGATCGTATTTGGTGAGACCGTCCATCACTTCGTAGCCGACTTCGGTGCCCGCGCGCCAGGGGAAGTTGTAGAGCACGATGGGAATTTTGACGGCTTTGGCGACAGCTTCATAATGCGCGAGCAGTTCGCGCTGATTGGGGCGTGAATACGGCGGGACAGCGACCATGAGCGCGTCGTAACCCATGCCCTCGGCGATCTGCGAGTAGCGGATGACATCACGCGTGGC
>JAYUGV010000185.1:0-4247 GCA_043767565.1 Anaerolineales bacterium | reverse complement strand
TCAGTGTGTTGCGGCGCGGTGTGTCAACTGCGTCTGGGGTTGAATCAAAAGGCGTGACACGGCAGGAACTGGCGCGCTTGATGGTGGGGCGCGATGTGGTGTTCTTTGTCGATAAAAAACCAGTCACGCCTGGCAAGTTGATCCTGGATGTGAAGGATATCCATGCCGAGAACGATAAAGGTTTGCCAGCAGTACGCGGACTTTCACTGAATGTGCATGAGGGCGAAATTGTCGGGGTGGCAGGTGTGGCGGGTAATGGTCAAAACGAATTATCGCAAATTATTACGGGGCTGCGGGTGTGCAAACAGGGTGAAGTGATTCTGAATGGCGATAAAGTCAGCAACCGCGATACGTTGTTTGGGATTCAGCATGGCATGTCATATGTGCCCGAGGACCGTAACCATGTCGGTTCGGCGCCTAACCTCAGTGTGACCGATAATGTGATCATGAAGAACTTCCGCAAATCGCCGATCTCAAAGCGCGGGATGCTGGATATGAACGCGGCGAGCAAATTTGCGAATGAACTGAAAGCCGCCTACGACATCATCGTGCCGAATGTGGATAATACGCCGGTGCGGCTTTTGTCTGGCGGAAATTTACAACGTGTGATTTTAGCGCGTGAAATTTCCGGACATCCCAACTTCATGGTGGCGGTTCAACCGACCCGTGGGCTGGATGTGGGCGCGATCGAAGGAGTCCATCGCCTGTTGTTGACTCAGCGTAGCGCGGGCGCGGGGGTGTTGTTGATCTCCGAAGAGTTGGAAGAGCTGCTGGCATTATGTGACCGTGTCTATGTGATCTATGAAGGCAAGATCATGGGTGAGATCAAGGTTAATGCAACCGAAGCAGACCAAAGTCAGGTTGAGGCGATCGGGTTGATGATGACCGGCACACCGTTGGAGCAAATCCAAAAAGAAGGAGTCGCTGCACATGCGTGAATTCACATCGGCATTAAAGAAACGACCTACGTATCGCATTCAGGTGGAGCCGCGTTTGGAAGTACCGCCAGGCTGGTTCCCGCTGACGGTCTCTTTGGGCGCGATCGTGGTGGCGTTGATCCTGGGTGGCATTTTGATCTCGGTGGCGGGCGGGGATGCGTTGAAATCGTACGCGCATATTGTGGAAGCCTCGTTTGGTGACATTGGCGTTCTATCTGATACGATCGTGAAAGCCACTCCGATCATTTTGACAGCCCTGGCTTGTTCGGTGGCGTTCCGCATGAAGTTGTGGAACATCGGCGCCGAGGGACAATTCATCATGGGCGCGTGGGGCGCGAGCGCCGTGGTGCTGGCACCGATGCTACAAGCCGAAACGCCGCGCTGGTTATTTATATTTGTGATGGTGCTGGCGGGTATGGCAGCCGGGGCTTTGTGGGGCTTCATCCCGGGTTATCTCAAAGCCAAGTTCAACGTGAATGAGATCATCAGTACCTTGATGTTGAATTACATCGCGGTTTCGTGGGTGAACTATTGGGTGTTTGCCGTGTGGAGCGAGGGCGGATTCCAAATGAGTACCAAGTTTCCGGATAATGCCTCGCTGCCGCGTTTGCTTGAGTATGCCAAGACCTTCCCGATCTTCCGCGGGCTAACCACGCATGCCGGTTTATTATTAGGTGTGGTTGCCGCGATCATCTTGTGGATGATCGTCTATCGCAGCCGCTGGGGGTATGAGATTCGACTCATTGGAGATAATCCGTTTGCCGCGCAATATGCAGGTATTAGCATCGTGCGGAATACAGTGCTGGTGATGATGCTCTCGGGTGCTCTCGCCGGTCTCGGCGGTATGAGCGAAGTGGCTGGAGTGGTCCATCGCTTGCAAACTTCGCCGATTGCCTCAGGCTACGGCTTTACAGGCATTATTGTGGCGTGGCTGGCGAAATTAAATCCGTTGGTGATCATTATCGTGTCAGTTTTATTTGGCGCGCTGATTTTGGCGGGGCGCGAGATCCAACCCTCGGGCGTGCCGAAGATGATCCAGGGCATTATTCTGGTGTGTCTGATCGCAAGTGATTTCTTATTAAAGTATCGTGTCGGTATCGTGCGGGTGGAGGAATAGATCAATGGATTTCATCATCATCTTGCAGGCTGGGGTTGCAAGCGGAACGGTTCTGCTCTTTGCCACCATGGGTGAAATACTCGCCGAACGCTCGGGCGTTATGAACCTGGGTGTGGAAGGCATGATGCTCATCGGTGCCATGACCGGGTACAGTGTGGCGGTCAAGACCGGAAATCCATGGTTGGGTGTCTTATGTGCGATGCTCTTTGCGGGTGTGATCAGTCAGATCCACGCGTTCATTGCCATTCAACTACATGCGGATCAAGTTGTCAGTGGATTGGCGCTCACTTTTCTTGGCACGGGTCTCAGCCTGGTCTTGGGTGAAGGTCTCAGTAAATCTGGTACGGTTTCGCTGATGCCATCCTTCTCGGTTCCGTTGCTTTCGCTGATCCCGATCATCGGCCCCATTTTTTTCAAGAATCAAAGTGTCCTGGTGTATATCGGATATATCCTCACGCCATTAGCGTGGTATTACATCAACCGCACGCGCCCCGGTCTGCATTTACGCGCGGTGGGTGAGTATCCCTCTGCAGCGGATGCGCTTGGCATCAATGTCTATCGCACACGGTATCTGTATGTTTTTATCGGTGGTTTGCTGGCGGGTCTGGGCGGCGCGACGATCAGCCTCGCTGTGGCACCCGGTTGGTTCAGCGAATTGACCACAGGCGGCCAGGGTTGGATCGCGGTGGGACTCGTGATCTTTGCGCAATGGGATCCCGTCCGTGCGGCGGTTGGTTCTTATGCCTTTGGCGCATTACGTCGTCTCATTCTCGATATTCAAGGTCCGGTCTTGCTGCTCGGTTTTAAAAATCCGTTCTATTACAATTCCTATCTCGGTTTCTTTTTGCAAATGCTGCCGTATGCTTTCACCGTCATCGTATTGGTGATCGGTTCACGCGAAGCCATTCGCAAACGCCTCGGTGCGCCTGCGGCATTGGGCGAGCCGTACATCCGCGGTGAACGCGGGAAATAAATTTCGTAGAGCGAGATATTATCTCGCTCTACGCTTTAAACTATGACACTCTGGCAAAACTACCTCCAACCCAAAACCTTATCCGAAGCCCTCGACGCGCTCGCCAATGCTCCGCGTCCGTTGCTGCCCATTGCAGGGGGAACTGATCTGTTGCTTGACCTTGAACAAGGTCGGCATGCACCCGTCCGAACTTTATTGGATGTGAATTCCATCGCCGAGATGACTCGTCTCGAGATAATTGACGACGAACTCTTCATTGGCGCCTCCGTCTCAGTCAACCGCGTCGCGACCACGCCGGAAGTTGTCCATCATGCCCAAGCCTTGGTCGAAGCCTGTGACTTGATCGCCGGACCGCAAGTCCGCAACGTAGCGACTCTCGGAGGCAACGTCGCGCACGCCCTCCCCGCCGCTGACGGGACGATTGCCCTGCTCGCGTTGAATGCAATAGCAGAGATCGCCTCCATCAACGCTCCAGCCGCCGTCCCCGGCGGCGTTAGAACATATCGCATTCCATTCAAAGATTTATTCCTTGGACCAGGCAAATCCTCCCTCAAACACGGCGAAGAATTAATCGTCGGTTTCTATTTACCAATTACCAATTACCACCAAGCCTCATGTTTCAAAAGAATCATGCGTCCGCAAGGCGTAGCACTTCCCATTTTGAATTGCGCCGTCTGGCTCGAACGCGAGAATGACACGATCAAAGATATTCGCATCGCTGTTGGACCCGGCAGTGGGATTCCCTTTCGCGCAACGCAAGCCGAAGATATCTTGCGCGGACAATCCCTCAACGCAACAACATTTGAATCCGCCACTGAAGCCTTGCTCACCCAAGCCCAATTCCGCACGAGTGCCCGCCGTGCCAGCGCGGACTATCGTCAGCATATTGTGGTGGGTTTGTTCAAGGATGTTCTTGAAACTGCGTGGGGGCGAGCAGAATATTGAGAGGGATTAAGTTTAAAATATTTTATGGTGTTGGTGTAACGATTTTTTCAAGTGCTTGTTGTATTAAGTTAGCAACTTCATCATTTAGTCCCAATAATTTTAATATAAGGGCTATTACTCGAAGAAATGCAGTTAATCCTAAAATTGCAAAATAAAACCCCCCAGATGTCATTCCTGGTGTCACTACACTTAACCGTGGTCAAATTGTCCAATGTTGAGCCAGTTGAAGCATGGCAGTCGAAGGTCGACCGCGCTTTTTGGGCAATTCCCAACG
>JAYUGV010000184.1:0-4261 GCA_043767565.1 Anaerolineales bacterium | reverse complement strand
TGGTTTCGCAAAAACTCTTATACTCGATTTGTAACTACTGCTTTCTTATTGTCAATGACTTGTTGCCTATTTTGGGCAAAATTTAGGTGTCAGGTCTGGCGCTCTCAGTATATAATTACCAGTTCAAGGAATCCAATCATGTCCTTCACCAACAAAATTGACGAATGGATGAAAGAAGCCGAAGAGCGACCCGAGTCCGCGGTGACGATTGTGCGGCTCATCGCCAGGCGTCTGCGCGAGTTGTCCGAGCGGGACGAGGAACTGCTGGCGGAAAATATCGCTTTGCAGAATGGCACGCGCGTCGAAGAATATCAGAAACGCATCGCGCACCTCGAATATCAACTCGATCTGCTCAAGCGGCGCTTTGGCGTGGACGAAGGCACGCTCGTGGAACTCCCCGCCAATCCAGTTGAATCATCTACGCTCAGCTTATTGATTTACAACGCGCAGGGAAAAATTTTCCGCATTGAACTGAACCCCCGCGCAGTCAGTGAAGGCAACGCCGATGCCAAAGAACTCGGTCGCATCACAGATAGCATGGTCACTGATGATGAACCGCCGCGCATCGTATCTGTCCCATCGAATGAGGATGTTCTGTTGCTATTTACATCGGGTCGCGTCGATACATATTCCGTCAACAATATTCCCACAGTGGAACTCGGCGGCGCGTGGGATTGGAATCAAGCCACGGTGCCTAACGAACCGCGCGCCGGTGAAACGCTGGCTTGTGTCGCGCCGTTCTCGCAACTGCCCCTCTCCGATTTCTTTTTGCAAGTCAGCCGCCGCGGCTGCGTGAAAAAGACCATGACATCCATGGCGCAGTCCATTCTCGGCAATCATTACATCGGCAAGGGCGCGCTCCAAAAATCCGACATGCCGTTTGATCTCACCCTCACGCACAAAAAAGATCGCGCCGCGTTCGTCACCTATGAGGGCAAGGTCATCGCCTTCGACGTCGACGAACTCTCCTACGCCACCGACGAGCGCATCAAACTTTCCGCCACCGATTATGTCATCGCCGCGTTCACAACGCCAGCCAATACGACTCTGCTCTGCGTCACGCAAACCGGCAAGGTGATTCATCGCGAAAGCAAAAGCATCGAGTCATCGAAGTCTTCCACCTCAAAGGGACAAGCTCTCATTTCGCCATCGCGGCTTGAGCAGGGAGTCCGTTTTATGGGCGCAGCATCGGTGAAGGATTCGGATTCAATCGTTGTACTGGATGCGACGGGGAGACTCAAACTCCATGAAGCCGGATCAATGACCGGCGCCGGTTCGATCGAAGCCGAAGGGCTGATCCTGTCCATCGGCATCATCCAGGCTGACAGTGGGAAGAGGCGGGCATGATGAGGGTGCGTCGCACTTTTGAAATGAAGATAATTTGCCAGCGTGGATCATATCCATTAAGTCGTCGAATCCAACCCGTATGGTGCGACGCACTTCACGTCGAGGTGAATCCATGAGTCTCAAAGTCGGCATCGACTTCGGTACATCCAATTCAGGCGTCGCGGTTTATGATGGTCAGCGAGTCTGCTTGCTGGCCGTTGATCCGAAAAATGTTTTGCCCGAAGTCATCAAGACCGTGTTGTATATTACAAAAGATTATCACACCTATCTCGGGCAGGAGGCGGTGGCGAATTATTATCGCGATAACGTGAATCGCCAGCGGCGTTTTGTGAAGCAATGGGCGGGCGAGATCGATTATCGCGGCGCGGACATGCATTACGTGCGCGATATTTTTGTGTATGTGGATGAGTTGAAGCCGGGGCGCTTGTTGCAATATCTCAAGACCGCGTTGCGCAAGGATAATTATCAGGGCACGCAAATTTTTGAACGCTATTACAGCGTGGGCGATTTGGCAAAAACGTATTTGAGTTTATTGAAGCAACGTGCAGAAAATGTGTTGGGTGAAACGATTGATGCAGTGACGCTTGGACGCCCCGTCAAATTTTCTGAACATCCTGAACAGGATCACAAAGCCCAAGAGACTCTGCGGCAAGCCGCGCATGAGGCGGGCTTCAAAGACGTGGACTTTGAACTGGAGCCCATCGCCGCGGCGTTGTTTTACGAGCAATCGATTACGAAACCAGAGAACGTCGTCATCTTCGACTTCGGCGGCGGCACGCTCGATATCGCCGTAATGCGACTCGGCGATGAGAAGAATCGCAAGGTCTATGCCAGCGGCGGCGTGGACATCGCAGGCTCTGACTTCGACCGCACCATCATCGAGAAACGCATGTTGTCACATTTTGGTTTCGGGAAGGTAAAACATCATCCCGAGATCATGGACATGATCCACGCCATCCCCGATTGGATGGCGCTCCCAGAATTGGGCACGCCCATCAACAGAAATATTCTCGAAAAAGCGATACAGGCAAAGGTCATGCCTGTCCGCTTGAAGGCGTTGGAGGGATTGATTTACAACGATTTGGCATTTACCTTTTACAACCGCGTCGAAGCGGGCAAGATCGCGCTATCGAATGCTGGCGCGACCATCATCAGCCTGGAAGATAAAGACATCGCCCTCTGGGAACTCTACACGCGCAGTCAACTCGAATCCGATATTCAGCATTATCTTGTCGATGTGGAAAAAGTCCTGCTCGATACGATTGCCAAGTCAGGGTTGGATGTTGAAGAAATAGACGCAGTCGTGAAGACAGGCGGCTCGTCGAATATTCCGCTGTTCACGGAAATGTTGGGGAGAATCTTTGGGGCAGAGAAGGTGAAAGAATCAAACTCGTTCAGCAGCGTGGTTGCGGGGTTGGCAATCAAGGCGATGATGTGAAATTGAATCAACAGTTCAAACTTTGCTAGACATAAAAAAGAGGATAAATGGAGTTACGAGAAATGTGGATTGGCTTTGGAGTGTTTATATGGATAGTGGGCTTTATAAGGGTCGGAAAGGTAAGAGAAAATGATGTATTAGTAAACCGAACCTTTGTGCGTCCACCTTATTTTGTTTACCTTATTTGTGGTTTACCCAAAGCGCGGAATGTTCTGAAGGGTGTAATGGCAATACCATCACTATTTGGTCAGCTTCAAGGTTTGTTCTGGATTCTTTTCGGTTTGATACTTCCATATTTGCCAAGCCAAAAATTTATTCTTCAAGGTTTCATTTTTCTTATAGGTATAGTATTGATTATGGTATACATTTTGAATTTGTACAAACGAAGAGCATACAAAGTCGAGTGACCTACTTTTACTAGCGGAGCCGATATGTAACGCCAAGGTACAGTTACTCGACCACCGAGGCAATTAGGGGACTATGATAGAATCTCCATTATGCTAAGGAGTTTATTATGAAACCCGGTGACTATGTTGGTTTACACATTGACGACAAGTTGATCTACACAGGCGTATTAAAAGATCAAGGCACGATGGAGAGCGGGCGGAAGATCTATCAGGTGTTATTGGTAAAGAATATCTTCCAGCGTAATTTCCCAGAAATCCACTTCGACCCTGACATCCGACCTGCGACATTTGAACAGTTACAGGATGAGATCAAACGCCTCAAAATCAATCTGATGAAGCATCTCGAAAAGCTGGAGGGCGATCATGTCACCGAACTCATCGGAGAAAAAGAACTCCATAACATCATTGGATGAATACGACCAACTGTCACAGTTGTATTCCGATGCATGGGATCGTGTCCAATCTGGCGGCACAGGTTCAGGCTACAGTGGCATCCATTACGAGGTCTTTGAATTGCTAAGAAAATACGGCAGGGTTGCCAACGGACGCGATGAGGCGCTTTCTGAATTGAAAAGGTTGCTCAAGGAATACGAAAAAGAACACTTGGGTACAAAAGACCAGTCAGACGAAGAATATTTAAGCAAGTTTGACGATATCGAATAAGAGAAAACACCCGCCAACAGGGTGTTTTTGATTAGCGGTGGTCGATTTGGATGTCTGGATATCGTTTCCACAGATTAGACCCGCCGCCATCAACAGGTGCATGAAGAAAATCTTTATGCTAAATCAAAACAGTTCGCCACGGTTGAGGCGGACTGTTTTCTATTCATCAATGGAAATTATCACTTGAATTCAAAGTAACTTAAAGTGACAAATATCTATTGCTCAAAAATTATATATAATTTACAATACATGTTATTACAAAATTGCTTCATCGTAATAACGGAAAGGAAATAGCCATGCAAGCCTACGAACTCGCCCAACTGATCTCTGACCAGGAAGCCAGCGACAAACGCTATCTTGAATTCCTCAAAGTGCCCGACCTGAGCATGGGACTGTACATTCTCCC
>JAYUGV010000183.1:0-4280 GCA_043767565.1 Anaerolineales bacterium | reverse complement strand
ACGCAATGGACAGAGTGCTTTTCAAAAATTGGTGTGTTTGATGGGTACTCCCGTCTTACATTTCCTGTCACCATCTGCCTCGCTGTGAACTGTTACGACAAATCAACCATCTCGTGCTTGAAAATCGTGTATGATTGGGGCAGGAGATAGCCATGTTAGCAGAAACCCGCTATGAACATGTCGTTTTGAATGACGCGCGCGTGCCGCTTATTTCGGGGACCACCATGAAGGTGGTCGAACTGGTCCTGGCACAGGCGGCGTATGGTTGGAGCGCGGAGGAATTGCGCATCCAGTTCTCGCACCTGACATTGGGGCAGATCTATTCGGCATTGGCTTATTATTGGGACCATCGCGACGAGCTGGATAGCGATATTGAACGGCGGCTTGAGAAAGTGGATGATATAAGAAAATCCATGCCGTCTGCGCCATTAATTAAGCGGCTAAAAGATAAGGGATTGATTTAATTCATCTTACACGTTATTGCTCCCACAGGGTCCGTGACCCTGCGGTTTTCATGTAAACATGAACTTGTTTGTAAGGGCGACGGTCAGAGACCGCCTTGGAGCAGAGTGATTAGACAAACTCCCTCACATCATCAATCAGAATGACACACGGCTTGCCATCCAGATAAAATCCCGCTGTTGACCACAAATACTCTTCGGGCGTCTCAACCAGCTTCCATTGCGGTTGACATGGATTGTGATGGATGTAATCCGTTTTTTGTTGCAGAAACTCTACAGAAAACACATCGCGGGCATCATAGCCATCTTCCCAGACTTTGTATTCCTGCTTTACTTTCTCCCCTTCTTTCTTCAACACATCCAATACTCTGTTATTTCCCTCCGCGCTGAACTGGCGATAAATCTGCCGCGCCGTGAACTTCTTGAAATCCCGCATCATGTCAGCGAGCAGGTACTCGTCCGTGAATTGGACGATGATATGAATATGATTCGGCATGATCACAAAGACAAATAACTTTACCCCGCGAGTCGTTCGGATGTGGTGAAGACTATCAAGGATGATGCGTTTGATCACTTCACGTTTGAAAAGATGAACGTGCTTCACCGCGGTAGTAGTCACGAAATAGAAATGCTGAGAGTTGAAATTGGGCTTAACGGGCATGTGATTCCTGACAAATATGCTCCCGCCGGGTCTGCGACCCGGCGGATTACTTTTGATAAGGAAGTCAACTTGCAAGATACGGCGGTCAGAGACCGCCTTAGAGCGAGGGAGGCGAGGCAGACCGCCGTGCCAGTTATTTCTGTGTTTTCTTCTTCACAACCTTCTTTGTGGTTGTCTTCTTCGGGGCAGGTTTCTTTTTTATAGGGGCATTCTCCGTCGCTTTTACAGCCTTCCTCGTGACGGGCTTTTTCTCAGCAGGTTTTGACTTTGTAGAAGGCTTCTTACTCGCAATCTTTTTTCCACTTTCCACTTTTTTCACAGCGGATTTCTTAACCGCCGCCTTCTTCCGCGACCTTTTGACCTTCACCTCTTCTACAACTTCTTCCTTTACTCTAAACATCTCCTCCCACTTCGCAGACATGGAGTCGACACCTGCACCGTTCAGGGCGACATAAATGTCGTGGTACTGTTCGTCATCCACAAATCGCCAATCCATGAAGACGTGGTGTTGATAGGCGTGCAGTTCGACGTAGAGTCCCTTTTGCCAGAGTTCTTCACACGAGCGGATATATTCCAAATGCGTGACGTAATCTTTGAAAATGACATAGCCTTCAAAAGGCAGGCTCAATGCTTCGGCGAGGGATTTCTGACGCAGGTCGCCCGAATTCTTGTCAAGATAAGCCGCAGATGTTTTTATCCAACCGCGTGTATCTGCAAATTTATTGTGATAGATCACCAATCCGCTTTCCATCAGTTTATCCGCTTCATATCCGTTAACACCGTTGGAGTAGGCAAAGACGTTTTCGTCGACATTTCCATTCGGTGTGAAAAGGTCATAGAGGAAGAACTGTTCCACGTCAGCAAACAGGTGTCGGCGGTGAAGGATCGGGAAGATCTTCCAATCGTGTCCGGCGATGAGACCGTCATCGGGAGTCTCATCCAGTTTTGGTTTGCGGAACTCCATCCCATATTTTTCACGGAAGCCTTCGACCTGTCCATGACCGTACATGGGCAAACCGGGCAACGTGGAAAGCACAGTTGCGACACCAAAATATTTATCACCATTGCCATATTGTTCGATAGCAGTCTTTTCATCGGGGTTGTTCATGAAGTTGACGTAACGCTTGAGAATTTGCGGATCGAACTCGAGGGTGTTCTTGATCGCCATGCGGTATTTGGCATTGTCTTCGTCGCGCAGCATGTGCATGAACGCCGAGTTATACACACGATGCATGCCGAGCGTGCGGACGAAATAACCTTCAAGTAACCAGAACGCTTCAGCAAGCAGTAATGTATCCGGGACTTCCGCCGCGACACGGTCCACGACTTCGCGCCAGAACTCTTCGGGGATCGCCGCGTCAAACTCAGCCCGCGTCATGCCATGTTCAGACCGGGATGGAATCGCCCCGCCCGCGCCGGGCTCGGGGAACCATAAACGTTGGACATGCTTCTTCGCAAGAGTCATCGCCGCATCAAAACGGATGACTGGGAAGTTGCGTGCGACATGCAAAATGGTTTGAATGACAGCCTCACGCACTTGCACTTGGGAGTAATCAAGTTGCGCGGTGTCATTCCATGGGAAGGATGTGCCGTCGTTGCCATGATAGATATAACGTGTTTCGCCTGATGCGCGATCATAGCGTTTGAAAACCACCGAGGCATCAGAATGATCGTAGTAATGATCTTCAAGCACAATACCTGCACGCGAATCATCCGAGAGATCATCAGAGTTGAAAGTGTAGGAAGGATAGGGCGAATACGGCAGTGACAGGAACCAATCAGGATGTTCGACGACCCACTGCGAGTCGATGCCCATGTGATTGGGAACCATATCAGCAGAGAGGCGTACGCCGCGTTGCCACGAACGTGAACGCAGATTCTCCAATGCAGACCAGCCGCCCAAGTCTTCAGCAATATCGTAGGAATAAAGTGAGTAGGCTGAAGCGACCGCGTCCGCATCACCCATACGTTGTTTGATTTTCTCACTGGCGCGTGAACGTTCCCAAAGACCGATCAGCCATAAACCAGTAAAGCCGCGGTCACGCAACAGATCCAGTTCTTCATCAGGGATTTGATCCAATGTTTTGATCCAGCGTCCGTATTTGCGGGAGAGCTGCTCCAGCCACACATAGGAATTCTTTGCGATCAGAACGAGGCGCGGCATCCATTCTTTATCAGGGCTGTAGCGTTCGTATTCCTGATACTCTCCCCCGCTGAAAGATTGCACAGGCACATCGGCTTTGAAATCACCATGCGCAAGATTGCGGCGGATGACTTCTTCGCGGAGGAAGTCTATGCCACGGACGATACGTGAGGTGAATTTCTCGTCCAACAGGAAGCCCCATTTCTCGAGGATGAATTGCAATTGACCCTCGAGCGAATATGGCGAGGCTTCGGCAGGCGCGCGCAAAATATCAAAAAGCGATTCGGCTCCGCCCGGCTTGTCCGCGTTTTCTTTCGCATCCTTCGCAAAGAATGTATTCAGCGAAGCGATGAGACTCTTATAAGCAGTCGGCTCCAACGGTTCATCGTCCACCAACTCAAGCAGTAGACTCACTGCCGGGTTGGCATTGTGCGTAAAGACGTAGATCAATTCCTCTACTGTCTGGATGCGTCCATTGGAAAGTTTGTTGAGATATTCCTCAACCTTTTCCTCGCCGCGATATACGTTCTCAGGCGGGAACTCTGAAACGAATTTTTTCTGCGTGATGTTAACCGGTTCAGGACCCATGCTTTGGTCCACATGTGAGACTGCCTTGTCCATCAATGCCGGTGGCGCATATCGACTCACGAGGATGCGCAGAGCCTCATCGATGAGTTCCATGGCATATAGGTCAGAAGCTGGTACCGGCTGAGACCGATGCGCTGATATTTGGGAGGCGAACCTGCGGGCGGAGGCAAAGTCCGCAAAGGTCACGCGTCCGTCTGGGCGGAAGAAGTCCGCAGAAAAATTATAGGTGTCGCGGGAGGTTCGAGTGATGTGCATAGTATATTTTACTCGCTCTCGAGGGCGTCCTCGCCGCCGAGGACTGCGGCGAGAGCATATAATGTTTTGTGAATGCTCTGTTGCAAAGATAAAGTATATTAGCGATGGATGTTATAGACCAGCGCCTTGATAATTGGTTCACGTTGTTGCAGACGCACTTTGCGAGAACGGA
>JAYUGV010000182.1:0-4291 GCA_043767565.1 Anaerolineales bacterium | reverse complement strand
CGCTGTTATGAACGAAAATCCCGCTGGCGAGCGCAAAGTTATGGGTGTGCGGAACTTCAATATCATAAACGTCCATACGCTCAGCCACTGCCTCCACTGCAACAACCTTGTGGTTGTAGTTGGCAACCGCATCAAAGGCTAATTGCTCCCTGCCGCCAAAATAACGTTCGCAGAAAGAATCAAACCGCAATAGGGATTTGTCCCTCGTTTCCAAACGATGGTTTTGATAGGCCTCAATGTCAAGTTGACCAGGCGCTGTTTCAAATATTTTCAACGAAGCAATCGTTTTGCGGAAATAAGTTTCAGCCAAAGCGACTAGGCGTTTCTGTCTGAATTCCGGTGTCCATTGTGTGCTTGTTTTTTCCCGCCGCCAGGCAAGCAATTCTTCATTCTGCCATTGTTGTTGAGCAGCATCTGAAAGCGCTTCGCGTGCTTCAGGGTGTTCGGCATAAAACTGGCGCGTGTGCTCTGCTTGTTGTTGACGATGCTCATCAACGTTCCAATAATCGTGCTGGGCTTTATCGAGCTGCGCCGTATTCTGGCGGCGATATTCCTCAGTGCCATCGTAAAATTCTCGCCATTTTTGCCCTATATAATCTTTATAAGATTCATCAGCCCACTGTGTCTTCGCGTTATCAGACAACATCTGCCTTGTTTCAGGCTTTTTCATTCTTTCACTCATCTTCGTACGGAAACCAACGCTTCGCTTAAGCAGGCGCAGTTTTTCGATCACATCAGGGCGATGCAAAGTCTTCGAAACATGTTTGCGATGCAAGGCTAAATGCTCTTCAGAAGGAAGGCGTTGAATATTGGAAGGGTTATTGTTGAGCTTATTGAAGTCAACATGATGGCAGTGATCGCCATCCGATTCAGAATAAATTTTTTGCCAACGGTTATACCAATCTGCCAATATATGTGTGAACAGCCAACTCTCCGAACGCGGATCCCATGCCATTTCGTAGCCGTCAATCGTGATACCTGGTTCGCTTGTATCAGAAAGTTTTCTATATAAGGGCATCAACGAATCGCCAGCTTGTAATTGGGAAGCCTGTCGATATTCACGATCACGCATCATAAAACGATGATCAGGCGTACACGTAATCGTTTCGCCGTTATCCAAATTAACCCTGACAACATTTGCATTTCGTTTTGTTCGCCGCGCGTTGACAATTTGTTCAATGCCAATTTTTCCATCGTTACGGATGGTGTAACAGAAATGCTCGACACCTTGCGACTGTTCGCTGATTATTTCTTTGAAACTGAGCGAACGTCCGTCTGCAAGCGCTACTAAAGTGTCGCCAGAAAAACACCCACCAGCCGAGTCACCTTCCACGATATAAAGCTCGGTCTTGGAAGAGTCGCGTTCGGAACAATCTGCCAATTTACCCGGCAAGGTCAGCGACTCAAGCGCAGACTTGCGGATGACCAGGTCACGCGCCTTACGTGCCGCGTCACGCGCGCGTGCCGAAGTGAGACACTTGGCAATGATCGACTTGGCAGCTTGTGGATTCTCTTCAAGGAATGTATTGAAGGCCTCACCGATCGCCTGAGTGGCGTAGGTCTGCACTTCAGGATTCATCAACTTCACTTTGGTCTGCGACTCGAATTGCGGATTCGGGTGTTTGACCGAAACGATTGCAGTCAAGCCTTCGCGCGTGTCATCACCCGAGAAGTTCGGGTCAGCATCTTTAAGCAAGCCATTCTTACGGGCATAATCATTGATCACACGCGTCAGAGACGAACGCAGACCTGTGAGATGCGTACCGCCATCAATGGTGTTGATCGTATTGGCGAAAGAGTACACTGACTCTGTATAAGAGTCGGTGTACTGAATGGCAGCTTCAACGCCAATACCTTCAATATCCTTTTCAACATACACTACCGGATGCAAATTCTCGCGGTTGCGGTTGAGATAACGGACAAATGAAGTAATTCCGCCTTCAAAATAGAAAGTCATTTCGCGATCGGCGCGTTCATCCACAAACCTGATCGTTACGCCGCGGGTCACAAACGCCATTTCGCGGAAGCGCTGTACGAGGGTATCAAAGCGATAATCCATTTCTTCGGTGAAGATCTGCTTATCGAACTTATACGTTTGTTTGGTGCCAGTCTCTTCCTTAGCCACTTTGCCGACCTGCTTGATGGCACCTTGTGGCACACCGCGTTTATAGTTTTGCTGCCACATCTTACCGTCACGTTTAATATCAGTAGTCATCCATTCAGAAAGCGCGTTCACAGCACTGACGCCTACACCGTGCAAACCGCCCGAAACTTTATAACCGCCGCCGCCGAACTTACCGCCCGCGCCGATCACAGTCATGACCACATCCACGGTCTCCATTGGTTTTCCGTTTGCATCCTTTTTCGAAGGGTGCGGACCCACTGGAATACCACGGCCATTATCTTCCACACTCACACTGCCATCCGCGTGGATGGTGATATTGATGGCGGTACAGAAACCAGCCAGGGCTTCATCGATAGCATTGTCAACGACTTCATAAACAAGGTGATGTAAGGCTTTAATATCCGTACCGCCCACATACATACCGGGACGTTTACGCACATGCTCGATACCTTCAAGCGCCTGGATCGAACTTACATCATAATTTGTTTGTTTTTCATCTTTTGCCACAAGAACCTCCAAAAAATTCATACCGGGAACGTGTCCCACAACCATACAGCGACCATTGGGTCAGCGCATCTCAAAATAGCTACGCTTTTTTTATTGACGATCGATTATTCACCTGTTGAAAACGCTCGTACACATTCTGAAGCCAATTATTCATATCGCGATAATATACAAAGCTCGCCGCCAGCAAAGTGGTTGAGATAAACGCATGTCCCAGAATACCAACCAGCAACAACCACGAGTCACTCGTCGGGATCATCCATAAATAACCCAAACCGCGTGAGAGCAGGAAAACGCTCAAGACGAACATACTGCTGGTAGGCAGCGCGAAGCGCGACATCCGCAGACTGCTCATGACCGAGACAAACGCATTTTGTTTACGGACAAATATCCCATGCGGGGTAAAGAACAGGGGCACCACCAGCCAAAACATAAAGAATAGAATAATGAAGAATACCAACTGCGCAAGCACAGCACTGATCGCTGATAGAACCGAAATTACAAGTAATAGCGGCAGGATAATAATCAAGGCACCGACACCCCACACAACAGACAAGAGGATGGTTTGTGCCAAGGCACGGATCACACCAATCCCCGTTTCATCCTCACCCAGGCTTGCTCCTGCTACGATCCAAAAATACAACCCGCCTCCCAGCCAGCCGAGGAAAGTCAGTAAAAGAATTGAACCTGCTATCACGGGAAAAGATGCCAATTGAACTACGTTCTGCGATCCGAGCGGCGTCAGTATAGGAAATTTATCTGGAATATTAAGCAGCAGAGCCGGAATACCGATCGGCAGAGTTCGGATCCAACCCAGCCAGTTCAACTTCTCCATAAAATCAACCAGCATGGGAGCATTGTCTGTATAGACCGCCAGATCCTTGGCTGGAAAACCATTCTGCTTAAGCAAAGTAATCCAGTAATCAAGTAGAGCGCCGTACCACTTCCCCACACTCAATCGCGGACCCAGCCACAAGAAAGCGTTCAGCAGTACGGGCAGCGCAATTAAAATAACGCGGTTTGAAACAACATTAAAACCAGCTTGTAATGAAGCAATCACACCCGGCGGCGGGGGGAGTGTTTCGAGTTTTTGCATGTCCATAACCATTTGATTCTACCATATCGAACATGCCTTGGCATTCGCCAATGGGACAGGTACAATGCAAGGCATGGCTGAACAAGACACCTACATGCCGGACTCGAATCGCATTGGACTATTAACCTCCACAGTCTTGCTAGCTTTGGCGCTTACACGAATTGTCCCATCACCGGCGTTCAATCTTGAACTCCAATTGCCGGGCTTTTTCCTGACCCTGCCCTTTAGTACCAGCACCGCCATCGGATTCCTGACCGCCTGCCTCACCGCCACCGGCATGGACTGGCTGCTGCGCGGTCACCCATCACTCAAAGGACGCGCCACATTTCAGTGGTGGTTTCTGCCTACATTAACTACCCTCGTCATCAGCATACCGCTCACCCTGCTCCCCGATGGCCGCGCGTGGTGGATCGGCTTTATCGTCAGCGGCATATTTCTTTTCTTTGTTTTTCTAGCAGAATACATCGCCGTGGACCCTAACGCCCCGAGCTATCCAACCTCAATGGTTGGGGTAACTGCCATTTCTTATACATTATTCTTCATACTAGCAGTGGCGCTTCGCACTA
>JAYUGV010000181.1:0-10691 GCA_043767565.1 Anaerolineales bacterium | reverse complement strand
TCAACCACCAGTTACTTTTGTTATTGACCGCCGACGGCTACCACTGATAACTGCTTGCGGTCGTCATTACATCATCGGTCTCCTCAAATACTGACCCTTCGCCTCCCCCACAATCTTCCCATTCTCAAAAACTTTATTTCCACGCACGAACGTCGCCTGGACCCGCCCCGTCAACTCGTGCCCTTCGAACGGCGTATACCCCTGTCCCGATTCAGACTCAGCCGCACGCACGACAAATGATTCGTTTGGGTCAAACAAGACGATATCCGCATCATAGCCTTCAGCAATGTCGCCCTTTGACAACAATCCATATCGTTGTGCGGGATTCCAACACACCAATTCAGCCATGCGATTCAAAGACAGTCCACGCTTCGAGCCTTCGCTGTGCAGTCCGCTCAGCATGGATTCCGTGCCGCCGAAGCCTGACTTCGCCATCCAAATATCATCGGGATGTTCGGCGTTGTATTTCATTTCGGTCGAACAGCAGGCATGGTCACTGACGACCCAATCCACATCGCCGCTCAAAACCTTCTCCCACAAAAAATCCACATCCGCGCGCGGACGGATCGGCGGGTTGACCTTCGCCAGCACGCCATTGGGCTCATCCACATCGAGCAGTAAATGTCCGATCGTCACTTCGCGCCTGAAATTGATATGCGGGAATAAGTCACGCATCATCAAAGCCGCTTCGAGCGCTTTGCGTGATGTAAGATGCAGCAAATTGATATTCGCGCAACTCGTCTCATGTGCCAGATACGATGCAATGAACACCGCCAGCCCCTCACTGTGCGGCGGACGCGCAGCGTTGTAGGCGTGCAGTCCCTTCAACTTACCGTCGCGCTGCACCATCGAAGTGTACGCATTCAAAATATCCGCCACTTCGCAGTGCAGGCTCAAGCTGATGTACGGCGCCTGCTTCGGGTTTGACTCAATCATCTCGCTCAACTTACGCATGATGAACTCAAAATGCGCAAAGTCATATTTCTCATCGCCTTCGAGTTTCAAGAAATTATGCTGCTGGTCAGATTTGCCGTGTAAGCCATGCCCGCCATAAAACATAAAGATCTTGAACGACGATACGCCGAAATCATGCAACAGCATCGGCATCTCATCAATATGTCTGCGGTTGATCGGCGCGAGATGATACGCATAATCCACCCAATACCTGCCCTCCGAAAGCTTCAACACCTCAGGGTAAAAATCCTGATACGAGCCACCCTTATTCAAATAATATTCGCCCGTGCGAAAATACGTCAATGCGCTGGTCACGCCGCCCATCGCCGCCGCTTTAGATTCAGTGATCGCATCCTCCGCCAATGGGGAATAGATGCCGACGTGCATGTGTCCATCCACCAGACCGGGGAATGCCAAATATCCCTTCGCATCGTGGACTTGCTGCGCCTCTTCCGCAGGGATATTTGCTTCGACCCTCTGAACCTTTCCGCCGCTGATAGCGATATCTGCCACTTCTACATTCGATTGATTCGGTCGTACAAGTTTTACGTTTTTGATGAGTAAGTCGTACATGGATAAGTTCTCCTTGATAATTTCACCATGACCACCACTGATTACTGGTCACTGATAACTGCCTTCGGTCTTTCATCTTTCCTCTCCACATCCCAACTTGACAACCACTCCCAACACAAGTATTATTGTTATAACATTATAACATTTGTTTTACCAAGAGCCAACCATGACCAATATCGACCGCACATCCCCCGTCCCGCTGTATTACCAGTTGAAGCAGATCATCGCCGAAAAACTGGATACCAACGTATGGAAACCCGGCGACCTCGTCCCCAGTGAGCAGGAACTGCAGAACACCTACGGCGTGAGCCGCATCACGGTACGGCAGGCATTCTCCGAGCTGGCGCATGAGGGGCGATTCGAACGTCACCGTGGACAAGGCACATTCGTGGCGAACAAGCCTCTCGTTCATAATCCCTCGAAGCGGATTTCCATCTCTGAACTCATGAATCAGCAGGGCATCACCCCCGATTGGCAGATCTGTGAGCGCGGCTTTGTCACGCCGCTGCCGAACATTCAAGAGCGGCTCGGCGTCCGCTCTAATTCAAAAGTGTATTACGTGGAATTTTTGCTGTTTGCAGATAAGGAACCCATCGGGCGGCATTTGACGTATATCCCCAAACCTGTGGCTGAATCTGGAAATGTCGAATCACTCTCAGATGCAGACCTGGGTGCGTTCTTCCGAGCCTTACCCAACCGGGCAGGGATCCAGATCGACCGCACCATCCAAGCGGTCCCTGCCAGCAGCGCCGAAGCCAAGTTGTTGAAACTCCGCGCGGGACAACCCATCCTCTCCATCGAAGTCACCTACAGCGACGCCGACGGCAGCCCGCTCGAACACCTGCGTGCCAACTATCGCGGCGACCGATTCAAATTTCAATTGGATATTTAACTCGCGCTGAGCGGAGGGATCGTGCTTTTCGATCCTGTAGACGAAGCGCATGTAATCAATACAACAAAAATTTCAGGAGCACCCTCATGACCACCAACAATTACGGCGACCCCAAATCCACAGCCCCCTACCAATGCTTTATGGGACGCTGGGAAGGCTTATGCAAAACCTTTGACGACAAAGGCAGCTTCCTCGAATCATCCGCCGTCCACATGGACGTGTATTGGGTTGATGAAAACACCTGGTACCTGCACGAGGATTTTGAAAAACTCTACGGCTACGGTCCCGCCGTTTATCATACCGACATCAAGGTAGATGGTAAATTCTGTTCGGGCGGTAATGAAATGGTGCGGCTGCATGGTTCTGAATTAACTCCATTCAACTACGTCTTCACCATTGAGAGCGAAATTTCAAAATCAACCGTATACAACAATCACTACTTCCTTGACCCGAACAACCGCCGCATCATCACGCACAAAGTACGAGATGGCAAGACGTTGATATTTCAGATCCAGGATTTTGTGAGAGTACAGCAGCCGTAACCCCTCCGCCCTAGCGGGCACCTCCCCCAAATTCCGCAAGAAAAATTTGGATAATTGTTCAAAATCTAAATGCGGAATTTGGGGGAGGCAGGGTCGGTTTTCGACTTCATCCTTCCTAATTCATCCTTCATCCTTTCGGAGTACACATGATTATTCAAACAACCGAATCAGGCAAGCCCAACTTCGTCATTGAACAAGCGGACCATGCCCGCATGTCAGGTCAACTGGCAGAAGCCTTCGGTAACGCGAACTTTAGTTCGCCCGTGCCGCATGCTTTGCTCACCTACATCGTCGCCCACCACGACGAAGGCTGGACGTCGGTGGATGTGCTCCGTGAGCAATCGCCAACTACTGGTCTGCCGCATCATCTCACGCAGACGCCACTCTCCTATCTGGTGAAGACATCCAAAGCCTCGCCCGATTTCAACGAAGCTCATCACGCCTTCTGTGGATTGCTCTCGTCCATGCACACGTACGGACTCTTCAACGGACGCTATGGATTATCCGATTTTATTTTCATTGACAAGATCGCCCCCGACAACAAACAAGCCGTAACCGATATGCTGGATGCCGAACTCGAACGTCAGGCTCGGTTGAAGAAAGAGCTCGCATCGAAAGCCGAATCAGCCGCATGGGTGGCAGAAGCGGCGCTGATGAATAACTATAAACTCCTGCAATTCTTCGATACTTTATCTTTATATTTCCACACAACCCACGTCGAAGGGCGCGGCGAATCCAAATTCCTGCACATCCCCGATGGCAAAGGCAGCGACCATATCCTCACCATCAAACCCGCAGGCGCTGCATACGCCCTTGCGCCGTTCCCGTTTGCTGGTGACACACTTGAAGTATCTGTGGAAGGGCGTTACCTCACATCACAACCGCAAGGCACAGACTTTAAACCCATCTTTGATTCAACAACAAAAGAGAAACAAGTTTACAAAATCATCGCTGGGTAAATTCTTTTCTCTTTTATCCTTCATCATTCATCCTTTCTTATGACTTCCTCTCCTCAATTCTCCCAAGGCATCGGACGCTGGGCAGGCAGCGCCGAAGTGTTCGACACGCACGGACGATTCCTCGGCAACGGCTCGGACTATCGCAGCGTACAGCCGCTCGATGGCGGGCGTGTGCGCATTGATGTCTCGTTCGCGGGTCCGTTCAAACACAGCGGACATTACTTCATTCAGCAGGAAGATGACCATCGCCTTTATGAAGGTCCCGCCAATATCGGTTACGCTGAAACTCTCAGTGAGAATCTGGTGGACGCGAATGCCTATTGGCCTGCGCTCGGATTAAGTCAACGCTTCTTTTTGATGATCGTGGATGGGGACTTGCAGCTCTCGCTCGCGCAGATGTCGCGCGGCGAACATGTGCTGTACGTCGTCGTCGGTCAAAACGACCGAGTGCCTGCTGACACACCCAATCCTCAACCTACGCTGACAAGCGGTACGCATTACGACTTGCAAGACGACCCGACTTCGGGTCGCGGTGAAATCTTATTGCATCGTGAAGGTCGTTGGTATGGTGAACTGACGGCATTAGATTCAGAACGCAAGCCTCTCGGAAAATTTACGTACTCCGAAAAAATCACTCAAGACTTGGCGGTGACGCTTGAAGGCGGCGCATTCGACTCCGTCACCCGCCACCTTTCACTCGTCACCAACCAATGGCAAGCCTGGGCAGCAAATGATTCCGAAATCGTCGGCAGTTACAGCCTCAGTGGCGGCCGCGCCCTAAGCGGACAGTTCTATCACCGTGAAGCGCATCTCCGCTGCTGGCGTCGTGACGTGGCGACGCTGGACGGCAAACGCAAAGCCGTCCTCCAACACTGGTATCGCGGCGGACAACGAGTCGGCTCGCAGTTTGGTGTGCTGGAGTTTATTCCTTCCTAAAGCAACTCGGTGGTTGAGTAGGGCTGAGCGTTCGTTGCGAAGCCTGTATCGAAACCACCACTTACAGGAAAACTCTCACTAACAAAAATTACTCTGCTTACATGTTGGTTTCGATACGCTCGCAACAAACGCTCGCTACTCAACCACCATTGCATAAATAAAATGGCAACCACCTCCTTCATCGGTTCCTGGCTCGTCAGCGAATATCTCTACACCCCCGCCGGTGAATTCGCAGGCATCATACGCCAACGTCGAGTACTTCAACCGCAGGGCGATGTGATTCGAGTCATCCAATATTGCGAGCCTGTGATTGTGGCTGATGAAATTTCGGAACAAGCACAAGCGACCATTAACATCATGAATAAACGAGTCGGCGAATTTGTCTTTGACCTGAAACTCGTTGGCAGGGCGCGGCATTATCTCGGTGAAGATGTCATCGGCGGCGGCTTCGCATGGCGTGACGGTGTATTGACCGCCAAAGGCTTATGGACCCGCTTCGGCTGCAACTTCACATCTTTCTCGATTTTGCTCAACCCGAAGCGGCAAGTCACCGGCGGAAAGTTCTTCATCGCCAATGAAGAAATCGCCACGATCGTTGGGTTGGCAGTGCCTGAAGATGAAGGTTATCCAGAGTTTCAAGATGGAAAAATCTTTGGCACATATCATGGTCAACACTATAAGATTGCACCCGATGGCGAATTGCTGGAAACAGAAACTCTGAAATCGGACAGCAAGCTGTCCGGCTTGCAGAAGCAAGCTCCAGCACTCCAGAAGCAGTACGGCGCATTACGTGAACTCGAAGCCGTGACCGCACCAGGCGAGACAGTTTCAGTCATCGAAGTAACCGACCACGCCAGCGGAAGCATCGCCGGCATTTGGAAAAGATTTCGAGACGAGAAGTTGTATCAGGTAGATGTTTACATTTTGAAGAAGTGACCGCAGACGACCGACCGCTGACCGCCCTCGCCCTTTGGGAGAGAGCTAGGGCGGTCAGCGGTCGGCGGTCAAAATCGCAAGTCAACAAACCAAACATGCACACTAGGAGTCTTCATGCCCACCACCCAATCACTTGTAGACCTGCTCGCCGCCCAACCCGATGTCGATTCCACCGGCTGGTTCGGGAAACTCTGGGATATCACCCGTGAGCTGAGCGAAAAACTCACTACCCGCTTCGAGCTCGAGCCTGACGGCTCCACTGAACAATTCGCGAACTACGCCTCCCTCGACGGCAACGCCAAAGGCTCCCTCAACACCTTCACCGGACCCGAAATTGACTGGCTCGTGCATGCGCACATCGGCAACCCGAAGTTCAGCTTCACGAACATGCACTTCACCGTCTGGCTTGGACCGCAGACCAAGGCTCCGCATTTCGGCATGGCGATGGGCACGATGCCCGACATCTTTTTCTATTTCGATTACATACCGCGCGTGGACTTGATGGTGGATCTGGACTATCTCGATAAATACCACGAACCCGTCAACGCCAAATGGCGTGAGTTTCAAGACAATGCCGAGTATCGCCCGTTCGTGAGCCGCAGCGTGTACATGCGTACGTCCGTTTCGCAGACGGGCTTTGTCTATCTCGTGAAGCCTTCCGATAAAGCGGTGAGTGAGATCCGTGATCTGGCACATTACATGTTCGATGGCTGGCTGAAGAACGTCAATGAAGCGCCTGCGACTCCCGACAACGAACGCGCCGCCCTCTCCGCCCGCGACCTGACCATCCGCCGCGCCATCGCCGACCGCGACCCTGCCAATGTGGTTGGTGAACAGCTCTTCGGTAAAGAGACCGCTGATAAGTTGGTCAGGGGCTTATGGGGCGGAGATAGGTTGTCTCCAAGACCATAAAACCTCCGCTGGTTGAGTAGCCTTGAGCGCTCGTTGCGAAAGGCGTATCGAAACCAGCAAGTAAGCAAAGTAATTTTGTAACAAGAATTCTCTGCTTAGCTGTGGTCTCGATACGGGCTCGCTATCGCTCGCCCTACTCGACCACCAAGATTGAATGAAATGATACGAGCCCTCTTCCACGCCGCCACCCTGCCGAATGCAAACGCTCCTTACAACGTTTTGCATTTGAAGATCTACTATCCCGCCGCACCAACCCCTTCGGGCAGCGATGCGGAGCGCATGAGCGGAGTCATACCCGCCGATAAAACATCCGCGCCGATGGCGGTTGTAATTTTCTTCAACGGCATCAATGTGGGTATCGAGAGTTATCATTGGTTGGCGGTTAAATTGGCGGAGGCGAATATCGTAACCGTGATGTACACTCATGTCGCTGAGACGTTGCCCAACGTGATTGGTCTAACACCTTCCATTGATCTGTCTCGTGTCAAACCCGACACATACGGAAGCGGCGCGACCTGCCCCGCCATTCAACCGATCCTTGATGCGCTGGCAAAGTTGAACGGCAGTGATAAAAGTCCATTACACAACGCGATGGATTTGGATAACATCATCCTCGGCGGACATTCGGCGGGCGGGACGGTGGCTCTGCAGAACGGTCAGTTCTTCGAGCAGGTGAAAGCGGTCTTTGCATACGCCGGTCATACGATGGCATCCACGATGTTGGGCTTTGCACCCGGCACAGTCTTGAAGATCGCCAGCAAGCGGACACTGCTTATGCGCGGCGATAGAGACGGAGTCATTGCGGCGAGCCGTGTCCGTTATGGGACGGATGAGCAGGCTCCAGACCCGGTGGCGAAAACGTTCGACGAAGCGTATCAGGCTCATCCTGAGCGGAGCCGAAGGACGGCTGGACGCGAAGCGGGAGCGTACGACGTCCTTATCGAAGGTGCGAATCATTTCGCCGTCGCACATCCACTGGACGAGACGACGGGGCGCTTCTTCCTGGATATGGAAATGACAAGACCTGCAGAAGAAGTACGGGATCAGATCGCAGACTTGGTGACGGCATTTTTGAAAAAGAAAGATGTAAGTGGAAAGAATGTTGTTATTCGTAGAAAATGACGGCAGACGACTGACCGCCGACCACGAGTCCCCTCTCCCTTTGGGAGAGGGCTAGGGTGAGGGCGCCGTCGGCGGTCAGCGGTCTTGATAAAAGATAAACAAACAAAAAGGAACAACAACCCATGCTAAAAAATTTCTGGTGGCCCCTTGAGTTTTCTCACATTGTCAAAGACAAGCCGATGCGTGTGACGGCGCTCGAGCAGGAGTTCGTGTTATACCGCACGCCCGATGGCGCGGCGCATGTGATGAGCGATCTGTGTGTGCATCGCGGCGGCGCGTTGTCTGATGGCTGGATGGACGGCGATTGTATTGTCTGCCCATATCACGGCTGGAACTATAAATCGGACGGCGCGTGTGTAAAGATCCCTGCCAACCAGCCTGGCACGCAGATCCCGAAAAAGGCGCGCGTCGATTCATATCCGACCATTGAGAAGTACGGCTACATCTGGGCGTTCCTGGGTGATATTCCCGAATCAGAAAGACCGCCCCTGCCCGAGCTGCCGCACTTCGGCAACCCCGATTTCAAAGTGGTGCGGGGTACCTTCGAGTGGCCTGTGTATTATGAACGCGCGCTTGAGAACAGTCTCGATGCCGCGCATGCGCCCTTCGTGCACGGCGGTGCGTTCGGCAATCGCGACGAGCCTGAGATCCCCGAGTATGAAACCACGTCCCACCCGCTCGGCGCAGAAATGATCGTCACACTCAAGCCGCAGCGCAAGAACATCCCCGGCTTATGGAAGCGTTTATATAAGCAGGAAGCAGAACCCAAAGGCGTCCGCACCCGCGCCGCATTCTGGATGCCGTGCGTCACACTGCTCGAAGTGACCCTGCCGATGGGCTTGATGGTGCTCTTCAACTTCCACCTCCCCGTGGATGAATATAAGACCATCACCAAATGGACGCAGCTGCGCACCTTCTTCAAAGGCAACTGGGCTGATAAAGACGCCGCCCAACGCGTCTTGAAGATCTTCAATCAGGATTATCCCATCGTGCTTTCGCAGCGTCCCGAACTGCTGCCCTACGATATCGGCGCTGAACTCTCCGTCAAATCAGACGGCATTCAGATCGCCTACCGCAAGATGCGCCAGCAGTACATCGACAAAGGCTGGCAGATCGATATCCACCGCATCAAAGCCGAATACGGACGCCAGCATGCCGTCGTCATCCCCTCGCCCGCGCGCAAGGAAGTTCCCGAACTCGCCAATGCCTGGGTCTTGAAGGAAGTGCCGACGGTGAAGAAGGGTGAAGAGTAATCAGTGAACAGTCATCAGATTGCCCTACTGATGACTGTTCACTGATGACTGATGACTTTATTAATTTGGAGAACATACATGTCCCTTCCTCAACAACTTTCCCTCGGAACTTTGGACAAAATAAAAACCCGCTTCGGACTCACCGAAACCGGCTCGCCCTACATGAGCCTAATCTCACCGATGAGCCCCGCGCCTGTCGGCTCAGTCCGCATCTTCAGCGGAGGCAAGATCCACAAGCTGGTTTATATCGGACTCGTCGTCCCGCCCATCGGACTCGACTCGCATATGATCTTCGCCTTCACCAAGCCCGAGAGTCACATCCCGCACTTCACACTTGACTCAGTAATGGCAGGACCATACTTCGCCTTCCATCTCGACTTGATTCCCCGCGCAGACTTGGGCGCGAATCTCGCTTACATGAATGCCGTCTTCGATAACCTAACTCCCATCTTTGATGAAGCCAAGAAAATCGAGGGACTCACGCCCGCCCAACTCGGACCGAAGCAATATGCTCTTATGTCCCCGTGGATGTTGGCATACCGTGCAAGCGAATCCGCTTTTGAGCAAATTCAGACTCCCGTGAATGGATATCTTGAACATTGGTTCAACTTGGTCGAGAATGGAATCTCCGCCGAAGCGGTTCCCACCGGCGATTTCGCCGTCCGCGACCAACTCAACCGCAATGCCATCTTCGACCCGAACGTGGATAAAGTCTGGGCACAGGTGGATCGTCTCGTTGGCGCGGAGACGAGTGAGAAGTTGCGCGGCATTTTGAGGAATCAGGAAGTGGAGAAGTAAATTAGTGAACAGTAATCAGTAATCAGTGGTTGAAAACTGTTCACTGATTACTGATTACTCTCTGACGCTCAAAGAAAGCACAACAAGAAACCACCCCAATAAGGAAACGCTACATGACTCAACCCTCCAACTGGCAACAAAACATCGAAGGCGAATGGCATGGACTGCCGTCCATTTTCGATACCGAAGGCAATCATGTTGGCTACAACAAAGTCTACCGCTCATCGGTGTTCAAGGATGGGCAGACCACCTATACCATGAACACAAAGATCGAAGAGGGCAATGGTCCGCTGTTGCCGCGCTTCGAAGTTTCGGACATCTTTGCCTTCGGCGTGATCGACTCAGACAAAGACCGCATCTATCTTGGACCTGACTTCATCGGCGCGGGTCATCCCTACGGGACTCTGGTCGACGCACATTACTATTCCCCCGGCTGGACGGGCGATTTGCGCACGATGGTACACATCCTGCCGGATATGCAGACGCAGGTGTACTCATCCCTGATCTACGATGGCCCCAAGATCAGCACGGTCTTCAACGGCATTTATAAAGTTGCCTACGACTATCACGAGAACACGGAGACCAAAGCCCGCATTGATGCCCACTGCGAAACCGAGCGCGTCAATGGGCGCAGTCCGCACATCCTGCCTTCCAAGAAAAGCGGCGCATGGGACGGCGAGATGCTCGTCTACGGCGCTGACCAGGAAAAGCTCGGCGTGAACCAGGTCCACATTGACTACAAACCGTTAGACTTGTTGCGCGCCGAAATGAACGTGTCCATCAGCGGTATCTTCGACAAGACATACAAGTTCAA
>JAYUGV010000180.1:0-28299 GCA_043767565.1 Anaerolineales bacterium | reverse complement strand
GTGATCCCGCAAGGGGACGATGTCTGTTATCAGTGATCAGTTGAACACCTTCGTAGAAATAAGGCATCACATGTTCACGATGTTGCGGCTCCTTAGCTTTTTTCCAGGCTTGTTCCAAAACCTTGAAAGTGCACGCTTCAATATCCAAGCCAATTGGATAAGTGCGGGGATACGGCGGCGGCAGACGGTTGCAGACAAAATCAAATGGCTTGCCGTTCACTGATGACTGTTCACTGGTCACTGTATTTACTACTTTATCGATCAGTTCAGGGTCAATGACAGGACAATCTGCCGTAATGCGGACAACGACATCAGCCTTCGCTTGTTTGGCGGCTTGATAGTAACGGTCAAGCACATCGTAGAGACTGCCGCGCGTGAATGGGATTCCGCTGAAGTCACAGTATTCAGCAACCGAGTCGTCGGAGGGATCAGTTGTCGTGGCGAACAAGGTTTGAGAAACAGTAGCAGACCGTGAGGTCCGTATGAAGACGCGTTGCAACATCGGTTGTCCCGCGAGGTCAGCGAGAATTTTTCCGGGTAAACGCGAGGAGGACATGCGTCCTTGAATGATGGCGACAACTTTTGGTTTCATTTATTCTTTATCACCTTCTCGTACACCTCAAGAAGTTTACCAAAGTTCTTTCTCCAATCAGCTTTTTGTTCGGCGGTTTTGCGCGCGGCTTCGCCGATCTTCTTGAACGACCTGCGACTCTTGATTGCGGACAAAATCTTTTTGGTTAGATCATCCACATCTCCATCGCGGAACAACCAGCCATTGACTTCATCCTCAATCCACTCCTTGTTGCCTGCAATATCAGATACCAAACACGGAAGTCCACTCGCCAGCGCCTCCATCAACGTCACGGATGAGCCATCCACGTGCGAGGGCGAGATATACATATCTGCCATGTGATACCAACGCGGCAGATCGCGTTGACCCACCTGTCCCCCAAAATGGACTCGTTCCAGCACCCCGCCATTCATTAATATCTGACGTATCTTTGCTCCCTGTGATCCTCCCCCCAACAAGATCAAATTCACATCCGGGTTCACACTCGCCACTTTGACAAAGGCTTTTGCGAGAACATCCACTCCGTATATTGATTCCCATGTGCGACTGCAAAACAACGTTATCGATTTTGGATTTACAATTTTGGATTTACGATTTTTCGTCTCTGCATTCCGCATTCTGCCTTCTGCATTTCTTGGCACAAAATGCTCAATATCCGTTCCCCACGGAAAGATGACAGTCTTCTCTGGATTCATTCCAAACGAAACAGCTTTGTCACGCGAAACATTAGCATCACTCGTGAAGAACGCACTGCGCTTCAACGTGTAACTTGTAACCCACCGCATCCATGCACTCTTATCCGCATCCTGCACCAGGTCATAGCCCCACGACATCGCCAAAATCGGACGGAATCCGCTCAACGCCGCGATGAATGCGCAATTCTGGGTCGGACCCGCGTGGATCAGATCGGGCTTAATCTCTTTGATGATGCGTCGCAGGTCAAACACCAAACGCGGAAGGTCGCTCCAGCGGAACTCGAACTGTCCACCCGCCCATAGAATCTGTTGAACATTCTCAGGGACAGAACGGTCTTCGATCTGGCGTTGGTTTGTTTCCAACTTTAAATAAAAAATCTCGTGCTCTGTCTTCGATAATGAAGACAAAAACCGATAATCGTGCGGAGTGTAGTTTTTACTAAAATAAAGAATTTTCATAAATCAATTTAAACACAAAGGACACGAAGTACACAAATTTTTTATTTCCTCACAAAGAATCCTTCGTGACCTTTGTGCCCTTCGTGTTTAAAAAATTACGCGCCTAAATCCGTCCAACGCAATTCCTTGCCCAATGGCATATCAGCGATTGCCTTCGTGCCAAGGACATTTTCGATCTGGTCAGGCTTGATCGCACCGGGAGTGGCGGGGCGCAGCACATCGATCATGTCACGGACAAAGACTTCGCCAGCCTTGATATCACGCGCCGCACGCAGACAGCGACGTTGTACAACGGCAGTGTCAATCTCATTCTCCGCGATAAACTTATCAGCAGAACCAAGCGAACGTTCGAGCAGACGCGTCTCTTCGACCATGCGCGCCCATTTCGCAGGGTCCATCGCGAACTTGTGGTCGGGACCTTCGCGGTTATTACTGTCAGTGAAGTGACGCTCGATCACGCGCGCACCAAGTGTCACCGCGGCGATGACCGGAGCGACTCCATGCGTGTGGTCGGAGAGTCCCAGGATCACATCGGGGAACATCGTCGCATAGGTCTTCAACACGTTGATGTGCAAATGGTCATAGTTATTGGGACTGGCGGTGTAATTGGTATTGCACTGCATCAACACGAGCTGCTTATTGATCTTCAAGATCGCATGGACCGCCTTCTGCACTTCACCGATCGTGGATGCGCCCGTGGCGACGAAGAACGGTTTGCCTTTGCTTGCCATGCGCTCCAACGCTTCGATCCAGTCAATTTCGCCGGAGCCTGCTTTATAGACCGGCACATACTGGTCGAGAAAATCGATCGCCGTGAAATCATAAGGTGAAGAGAAGTAATCAATGCCCACTTCGTTGCACTCTTCCACCAGCGTCATAGACCAATCAAAGGGGATGGACGCGCCCTTATACACCTCAAACACGGATTTCTTCCACGCCGCCTGATGGCTGACCTGTCCACCGCTCATGGCTTTGAAGCCATAATCTGAGACAATTTTCGGCGCGTCAAAGTTCTGGAATTTGGCGGCATCTGCCCCCGCCTCTTTTGCCAAACGGATAAGCAACTTCGCCCGTTCCAAATCGCCATCATGGTTGGCGGCGATGTCGGCGATGAAATAGGTCGGGTGGTTCAAACCGATCGTTCGATTTCCAAATTTGATTTCCATGTTGTCCTCCGACATTTTAGTCATGTCACTCTGAGGGAGCGCTCTTTGCGAGCGAAGAGTCTCTACCACCGTGACGGAGATTCTCACCTGCACTTGCGTGCGGCGCAAGTGTCGCTACGCTCAGAATGACATATGGTTACTGACGATTCAAAATCTTTCTGGCATCTACGGGATTGCCAACAGAAAGCACATCAATATCGTATTGTTGAAACAGTTCACTGCTTTGATTCCAATATTGGATAAGAACCAAGGCGACGTCTATCGAATGGATTTGCTCAATATCTTCAGGGCGGAACAGTCCATAAGATACACTAACACAATCCGCTTTGATTTTCTGAAGATACTCGGCGTAATTCAAAAGTCTTCCAGTAAGCAAAGCACGGACAGTCAATTCGGGATGGGCAAGTTTCGTGTGAAATAATTCCTTGTGATCAAAAAACAATAACAGCACGTTATCTTTCGTGTTTGTCTTCTCCAACAAACGGATGACTTCTTTCGTCAAAATTCCTTCTGGTGTGAAGAAGGTTTTCATATCCAATGATAAATACGCACCTATGTCCCGTGCCCAAACAAGGACATCCTCCAACTTTGGCAAAGGTTCGCCTTCGACTTTGAGTTCTTTCAGTTCATTCCAAGGCACATCGTGAGACCAACGTTCATCAGGCAATTGATAATTGTGGCGTAGAAACGCAACGCCATCTCGACTCAATTGAATATCCACTTCGATCAAATCCGCACCCAATTCGTGACCCAATTGAATCGCGGACCACGAATTTTCGGGCACATCGCCTTCGACGCCGCGATGTGACTCGATGAGCGTTCGTCCCGTTTTAGATTTGAGAAGTTCAAGAGTCATAGATTATTCTCAGACCTGCTAAACCAATTTCTCAACTTTAGAGCATATTCTGCACGCTCATTAACTTCAAACGGACTTTTTTGAGCGTTGTGAAAATCATCATTTTTGTAACGCGGGATCACATGCAGATGATAATGCCAAATGTTCTAATCGCCTGCGGGTTCATTATGTTGCCGAAGCATGATCCCATCACATTGATATTCCGCCTTCATTGCCAAGGCAATATCCCTGCTCAACGAATGAATTTTTGATGAAAGAGCCAGTGGCAAGTCATAGATGTTTTCAAAGTGCTCGTTGGGAATGACAAGCACATGACCTTGATTGTTGGGATATTTTCTTGTTGCCATAAAAGCCGTTATACCTTCGGTTTGAAAAACAATATCCGTTTGTTTGAGTTGACTTTCGATGCTTTCTTTGCCATGAACCAGTAGGCAGAATGGACAAATATATTCTGGAGGGGCGTGGTTGTGCATATGGTTTTTACCTGATACAAAATTAGGCTGCAACTTCTGGTTTACCTTCCAATCCTACCCAAATGGGTATTCTGAAACGCGTCGGGATATTTCAAGCCGTAGCCAAGTACGTGGTCAAAGCTGGAGTGTCCGAGCAGGATCGTCCCTGCAAACATCAGCCAGGGGATGGCGAGTAGGTTGCCTAAAACATACAGCGCCACCGCCAGCCCTTTGTGGTGGATCAGGTTATAAGTCCAGGAGCCGACGCGGGGGTTCATCACATAACCGATCATGCTCAGGTCGGGAGCCAAAAACCAGAGGGCGTACCGGCCCCATCCGTAATCCAATTTCGAAAAAAGAAAGAGCGCGAGTCCGAACAAAAAAATTTCTTCGAGCTTGAGCATGTTTTTCATGTGGACATCCTGTGGATAAAGTTTTAAATTTGCGAGTACTTACTGTTGATAACCCCTGATTTTCTGTGGATAACCCTGCTGGTGCTGTGTGTAAAACCCGTCCAAACCGGTGGAGAAATCGGGGACATCATGTCCCAAAGCTGTGGACAGTTTGTGGATAGGCAGCCATAAATTGTGGGAACGCTTCGCGGTCAGACTCGACCTTTCGACTGACTGCGGCTCAATGAGGCTTGATCTCAGCCCGAACTTTTTTGCCACCTCGACCCCGAACTGATATTTGCTCATCGCCTGCGCGCCAACGACGTGATACAAGCCATGCAAATCTTTCTCAAGCATGGCGACGAGCGTTTGCGCAAGATGATTGACCCACATTGGGCAAAATATGACATCCGTAAAGCCATTGACGTTCCTGCCGTCGGTGAGGTTGTTGACAAAGAACTCGCCGAGGCTTCGACGTCCGCCCAGCGACCAGCCGAAGAAATTGACTCGCGCAATAATGGCTTGTGAATTTACTTCTTGCACCGCGTACTCACCATCAAGCTTCGTCTGCGAATACACACCCTGCGGATTCGGTTCATCTGCTTCCGTATACTCGCCCTCTCGTGTGCCGTCGAAAACTGCATCGGTGGAAAGGTGGATGAACTTTATATTTCGCTGGGCACAGGCGATGGCTAAATCGCGCGGCAAACCCGTATTGAGGATCTTCGCCTGGTCGGGATGTTTTTCGCACTCTTCGAGATTCGCCAGCGCGGCACAGTTAATGACCCAATCCGGTTGGATGGCTTCCAATGCCGGGATGAACGCATTGCTGTCGAAAAAATTCGCCTTGCTGATGGGGAACGGAGGCGACTTTAACTTGCCCCTGTCCACGCCAAAGACTTCGTGCTCGCGCATGGCTTCTATTGCGAGGTTGATTCCAAGTAGTCCGCTTGCGCCGGTGATTAGGAGTTTCATGTTTTAAGTTCCATGTTTCAAGTTCCAAGTGTCAAGTTAAGGGTTGTTTGCGCTTTGAGGATTTTTTGATTTTATTTCTACAACATCGCTTCGGCTTTGGTCAAGTAGTCTGTGAGAGGCATTCGACAGATCGAGTTCGACACGCAACACATCCAAATCTGCGGAGACAATCTCACCCAGTACCAGCCCATCAGCGTCAATGACAATCGTTGGGCTGCCCTGTTTTGAAGCGGCATTATTAGCACTCAACACAAATCGCTGTGCCTCTGCCGCTCGGCTAACAAGATGACTTTTCCAAACCGATTGAAATCTATCTTCACCGACAGCATTATTCAGATGCAAAATAACCTGTGCGCCACAACGGGCAAGCCAACCCCATTGTTCTGGAAAGCGCAACTCACGGCAGATCTGAATTCCGATCTTTACCATGCCATCAGGCGTATCTACCTCAAAGACCGGAAGATGATCGCCTGTTGAAAAAACACCCCGTTCCTGATTTGCGAGATTGATCTTGCGATAAATATGCGATGAACCATCCGCTAAAAAGCCATGCGCAGTGTTGAACCATTTGCCATCAACATTCATACACGCGCCAACCCACACGTTGATCATCCGTTGTTCGGCTGTCTGTTGAATATGTCTCAACCCTGCCACTAACTCATCATGATTGATGTGCTGTAGAAACGACATGTCTGGTGAATAACCAGACACTGAACCCTCGGGGAACAACACCCAATCGCCAGCTTTTGTTCGTTCCAATACAGAATCGATCATTTCCAGATTACTCTGGATGGATAAAGATACGGGGAATTGGGCAATAACAGCAGAGAGTTTCATGTTTTTAGTTTCACGTTCTAAGTATCAAGTTCCAAGTTTTGGGTCTCACGTCTTGCACGTTATAAGGTCGCAGCTGGTTTGTTGGGGCGGTGGGGATTTTTCAGGATGGCTTTCTTCAATCCGCCGATGATGGCTTAAGTCTTTCTGGCTTGGTCATAATGAGCTTTGAAAGATTCTTCCTTGATGTAGCTCGTGTCCAAAGCAACATAGAGCAGGGACTGGACTTCAACTGCTGAACGACGCGCCATCCCTAGAAAACGAGCGAACTCCACTGTCGATTCATTATCGAATCCCTCCGCAATATTGCTCATCGCAGAAACAGCGGCTCGTTGGATTTGGTCCTTCAAGCCAAAATCTTTTGAAAACACCCCATCCGAAGTTTACTTGTAAACCATCTGCACCAATTTCCGCGCTTCCTGCCATGCAATCAAATCCTCAAACCTGGTTACAGCGGTCATTTTGCACTCCTTTGAAAACAAATGGATTCATCAACGCAGCTTCAACAAACAACATGGAACTCAAAACGTGAAACCTGAAACGTGAGACTTGAAACTCTCTACCCCTCCAACTTTCCTTGTTTAAAAAGTTCCTCAAACGGCGCGACGAATTTCTGGATACCTTCGATATCGAGCCATTCCGTGTTGTTGTCGCTGGTGTAACGATAATTGTCGGGGAGCTGTTTGCCTTTGTCCTTCCAAGAATAACCGAACCACGTCGCCTCGGCGGGTTGGATGACGTACATCTTATCGAGTTCAATTGTGTGACGAGCTTCGTCTTCCGAGATCAAATCTTCGTGCAGTTTCTCGCCGGGGCGGATGCCGATGATATTGATCTTCGCATCTGGCACAATGGCTTTGGCAAGGTCAATGACTTTGGTACTGGGGATCTTCGGCACAAACACTTCGCCGCCTTCCATCTGCTCGATGCAGTCAATCACAAATTGGACGCCCTGATCGAGCGACAGCCAGAAACGCGTCATGCGGTCGTCGGTGATGGTGACACTGCCACTCTCGCGTTGTTTGAGAAATAGAGGCACGACTGAACCGCGACTCCCCGCCACATTCCCGTATCGGACGCACGAATATCTGGTCGCTGTGCCCGCGGCATACGCGTTACTTTGAACGGTCAACTTCTCAGCAGCGAGTTTGGTCGCACCATAAAGATTCGCCGGGCTGACAGCTTTATCTGTGCTGATAGTCATCACTTTCTTGACGCCTGCATCCAACGCGGCTTCGACCACGTTTGCCGTGCCCATGATGTTGGTCTTGATAGCTTCCATCGGGTTATATTCACAAGCCGGAACCTGCTTCAACGCCGCGGCATGAACAACGATGTCCACGCCGTGCATCGCGCGCACAAGCCGCTCGCGGTCGCGGATGTCGCCGATAAAATACCGCAGTGACGGATGGTTATATCCGCCTACCTGCATTTCATGTTGCTTCAACTCATCGCGACTGAAGATGATGATCTTCTTGGGCTGTTTCTGCTCAAGCAGGGTCTTGGTGAATTTCTTGCCAAATGACCCTGTGCCCCCGGTGATGAGTACGACTTGATTTTTCCAGTCCATGATTACCTCTTATTATCTGATGGTGGTCGAGTAGAGCGAGTGCTCTTCTCGCTCGTATCGAGACCACACTGTGAAATTTCCTAATTACTGCTTATTGGTGGTCTCGATATGCCTTCGGCTAACACCTCAGGCTACTCGACCACCAAGGTATGCATATTATTTTATTGCTTCAAACAAACCAGAATCTTTTGTGATAAAGATCCTGCCTTTTTCGCTTAACTCTTTTTCCAGATCCGCTTGAACTTTCGCAAACTCATCTTCCGATAAGTCAACTGCCCGAAAAGATGAACGGATATAAGCCATGATAGGCTCGATCTCGGTCACATGTAGATTATCTTCGTAACGCGAGAGGGTCACGTTCGGAAAAAATGGTTTCAGTTGTTCCAGTCCACTTTCGAGTGTGAAGGGATTTTGATAGTATGTTCCATCAGTATGCACCTGCTGCAGCCATTCCATCATTTCTTTTAGATGGTGATCGCCGACAGTCGCAGCGAATAATCGCCCGCCCGGTTTCATAATCCGTTTGATCTCTGTGATCGCCTTTGGTCTATCAGGAACATGATACAACATAAAATTCGCAATGACTGCATCAAATGTCTCGTCCTCGAACGGGATTTCCTGCGCGTCGATCTCTTTGAACTTGTAGTTGCGTCCAGTGACGACCAGATTCCGCCACGCTGAATCAAGCATCCCTGAAGAAAGATCGCTGAGGCTGATGTCCCAGCTGGCGGGGATGCGGCTTGCACATTCCCGCCACATATATGCGGGACCAGATCCCAATTCCAGGATCTTCGCATCCGCAGGCAACTTCAGCAGAGCATCAAAGAGCCAGTTATACCAGCCATATGGATTCGTGCTGAACCGCGCATGGATATTCACCCGCGCGTCGAGGTTGGACGAGTCCTTATATTGATCGTTCTTGAGATATTGCTGGTCGGTAAATTTTGACATAATTGTCAATCTGGTGATACAGGACGGGGAAACCCCGCCCTACTATTCTCTACTCTCTACTTCCTAATAACTATTAATGGGTATTGTCCATTCTCGCCAAAGAAACGCGGAAAAGTTTCTTCAAGCCAGAAGACGAAACGCAAATAAGTCTTACCGCCAAATTGCGGACGCACAAACCAACGCATAAAGCGCGGACTGAGGCTGCGCCACGGATATATCTCAATTTTCACCGCGTCGCGCAATTCTTTTTTCAGCCAGCGCGGTGTCATCTTTTCAACAAAGGTGCCAGTCTGATTTTCCTCGGCATCACTGTTCATCTTCTTATTCCACGAACGTCCGCTGAAGACACGCCCCAGCCGAATGAACGGTTCGGCAAGCTGCATCAAGAGCGGGTTATGCCAGCCGTTGATCACCACGCCGGAACGTCCCGTCTTTAGCACGCGCTTCAATTCTACATAAGCGCGTTTGTGTTCGTTCATCGGTAGGTGATGGATGGTGTGCATGGATACCACGCCATCGAATGCTTCGGGCTTGAATGGTAGGTTCGCGATATCTGCAACGACGAATAAACCCTTATCACCAAGTCGTATACGGGCTTCCTTCAACGCTGTGATGGAAATATCCGCACACATGCGATAATGATAACCTTCGGAATATGTTAGATACTCGGGCCACTGCACCGGACCAGAACCCGCATCCAGCAAGATATCACCAGCGGGCGCAAGGTGCCGCTTAACGCGCATGTGACAATTATGCACATACTCGCGCGAAACCGGACGCAGATCTTCATAGCGGGCGTTCTGATATAGTCCCTCGCCGACCTGCGACCAGCCGATCTGGTCATAAAATTCGCGCACTTGTTGTTTTGTGTTGTCTGCCATGTTTTCCTTTGGAATCGTGCGGCTCGCCGCACGCTGTCAGCAAGCTGACAGACTCCAGAATTACCACTTAATTTTTTCGCCAGCCAGATAATCAAACGTCTTACAAAATTCTTTTTGACCTTCGTTTGATAACACCCGCGCCATCGGTGAGACTTCCATGTCTTTCCAAAAGTGCATCAAGCGCCACGGGAATGCCAGCGGATATTCAAAAAAGAATCGATACGCATATTCCCAGGCAGTCTCGATCTGCGCCTGCGTCAAACTCTTTTTGCTGTTCAACGCCTGCTCGATCAGCGCGTAATACTCATCCCAACTCAGCGGGTCGAGCGTGAAGCCGCGCTTGCGATAATGCGTCTCGCCACAGGCGATCACCGGGATGCCGTTCATCGCCATCTCGAGTCCGGTCGTGGTCGTGTACACCAAACCCAACGACGCGATCTCCATCAGGTCATAGGTGTTGACTTTTTCCAACGGTCCGATCAGGTGAATATTTTCGGGAATATCCGCCAGCGCGCCTTTGACCACATCCGCCATAGACGGCCCATGCGTGAGTCTTTCTCCCGGATGAACGCGGATCACCAACTGGACTTGAGGCTGGATCGCGAAATACTGGACAGTTTTCTCGGTCCAATCCGCCATGCTCCGCGCGAAGATGTTTCGTCCAAGAGTTAAGCTGTCGCCGAGAACATTCGTTGCAAGCAACACAACGGGACGTTTCTCATCTAACTCCAACTCTTTGCGCAGTTGTTCGCCGCCTTTGGTTTCCACATCCTGCCACTTGCGCACAGACTTGCCAAACGCCTTGCCACCCATCCGCGCAGATTCGAGTTCATCAATGAGATCGCGTTCGGGTTTGGTTAACTTATTCCCGCCGCGCGCTTCCCACAACAAATCCGTGTTCTGACGCATCACCTCATCATTTTGTGCAATCCAGACCTGTTCGCGCTGGTCGTTGAATTCATAGGTGACCGTCCGCAAGTCAAGATGACGCGCTACACGATAAACCGCGCCAAGCTCGGTGATCGTCCCATTGGGGATGAGCACGGTATCGGGCTTGAGGTCTTGCATGAGCGTCAACGCCGCGCGGGCGGCGAAGTCATTGCGTTGCTGGCGCAACTTATAGATCGCGGAGTTTTTGTCCACGTCTTCGATCTGGTCGGTGTACTGCGAGTCGTACACAGAGACGAGAGAAATGTCCGAGAGGAGATTCGCTGGTAAGTCCGAGGCAGGCTTGAGATCCAATAAGGAAGCGTAATTCACAAGTCCCTTGAGCGGAGCCAGGACTCGTCGCGTGTATAAATCCTGACGGCGCAGATCAAACTTGTTGATGTCTTTGCGCCAATCATGATACGGGAGGTAAGCGATGGTGACATCATGCCCAAGCCCGCGCAAGGCGAGACCAATGATGGCAGCTTGTTCAATCCAGTAGTGGAGTGTGGCAAAGAGCAAAAGTTTTTTGCCCGGCTTCGCGTTATTTATAAAAGGACGCGCCTGCTCAACTGCAAGAGGCAAATGCTTTTCAAGTTGTTCGAGGTTATAACGTGTGCGCGGACGACTCTTACGAATCGAATCGTAAAGATCTGCGGAATAAGGAATGTTGCCAAGAATATCTTTGAAAGAAGTTTTCATCTTTTGATGATTGTTCTGGATGCAGTTGTACTGCATCCAGCCCACGGTTCATGTTACAAACGACTAAAGTCGTTACTACTTAATCTATTTTTTCGATCTTCCAATCGAGGCGCGGGCGCACAGGACCCTGACGAACTTCGGGCCATTGCGTACCAGGCGCGCCGGAAATATCCACATTGAACGAAAGCGCGTTCTCGTCCATAAAGTAACGGCGCACAGCGAACGAACTGGCATTCACGCCGAGCGAATAACGACCTTCGTTAAAAAAATCGGTGGGGATGTGGCAGCGGCTGACATAACGTCCCGCCTTGCGCGCGCCGAATTGCTCGAACTGTACGGCATCATCCGTATCAAACGCGGTGAAAATAGTTTCACCGCGCATCGTGCTGAGATACATGCCCACACGCAGACCGGTGATGGGCGCCTCGAGTTGATATTCCCATTCGACCGTGACCGGCTCGGTGGAACGGACCGTATCGACGACCTGCCCGCCTCGATCTTTAATTCGAATTGCCACCGGTTTAAAAGGCGTACTCGACGCTGGAATATCATCTGCGCCCCAAATGCGTTCACCCGATTCGGCTTGACCCGATGACAAATAAAAGTCAACGGCTTCAGCAGTCGGTGCGCGTTTGATGAGCTGCCCTTTCTTCAAGACAATGGCTTCCTGCGTGAGCCGCAGGATCGCGGACATGTTGTGACTCACAAAGAGCACGGTCCGTCCCTGCTGCGCCACATCGTTCATCTTGCCGAGACACTTGCGTTGGAATTCCGCATCGCCCACGGCAAGCACTTCATCAACGACCAATATTTCCGGTTCGAGATGCGCCGCGACCGCGAACGCCAGCCGCAGGTACATGCCAGATGAATAGCGTTTGACAGGTGTATCGATGAATTGACCGACTTCAGAGAACTCAACCATTTCATCGAACTTTTTTTCGATCTCGGCGCGCTTCATGCCCAGGATCGCGCCGTTCATGTAAATGTTCTCGCGGCCGGTAAGCTCGGGGTGAAAGCCCGTACCCACTTCCAACAAGGAGCCAACCCGTCCGCGCACGCTAACGGTGCCTTTGGTTGGTTCAGTAACACGCGATAATATCTTCAGCAATGTGCTTTTGCCAGCGCCATTGCGCCCGACAATACCAAGGACCCGGCCTTCTTCCAAATCGAAAGACACATCATTCAATGCCCAGATGTAGTTTTTACCATCCTTCAATTGAAGATTCTCTGAACGACCGGCAAGTGATTTGAAAAATCTAACTGGGGCGGTAAGGGTATCCGTGAACACATCCCGCAACATCCCATAACGGAATTTGGTCTGCGCCGCACCGATCTTGTATTGCTTACTTAGGTTCTTTACGCTGATGGCTGTTGTCATATTAGATCGTATCCGCGAAGGTCTTTTCCATATTACGGAAATAGAATAATCCGCTGACCAGAATCAGGATGGAGATGCCAACCGAAACCCAAAGCCCGGCGTCGGGACCATTCCCGATCCCAAGTAACGCCCAGCGGAAACCGTTGACCACCCCAGCCATGGGATTCAAAGAATAGACAAGCTGCCACTTCTCAGATATCGCGCTGGCTGAATAAGCGACCGGGGTCGCAAAAAACCAGAATTGGGTGAGAAAGGGCAGTACATAATTAACATCACGGTATTTGACATTGATCGCAGAAAGCCACAACGCCACTCCAAAAGCCGTCACGATCGCCAGCAACAGGAAAAGCGGCAACACCCACAAGAGATTCGATGGCGGTGTGATCTTATAGTAGAACATCATTGCGACCATGATCACGGATGCCACAGCAAAATCTACCAGTCCAGCCAGCACAGATGCCAAAGGCAGGATCAATTTTGGAAAATAAACCTTGGTGATCATGTTGTGGTTCGACGTGAGGGAACGACTGCCCTGATTCAGCGCAGCGACAAACAATCCCCAGGGCAGGAGCGCGGTGTATGAAAAGAGCGGATAGGGAATATTATCCGTTGGCAGTTTCGCAACCCGGTCAAATAGAAAGTAAAGCGCCAGCATGGTCAGCACCGGCTGGATGATCGCCCATGCCGCGCCGAGCAAGGTCTGCTTATAGCGGACTTTGATATCGCGCCAAACCATAAAGAAGACCAGTTCGCGATAAGTCCATAGGTCGCGCAGGTTCAGCGTGGTCAAGCCTTTGGATGGCTTGATATAAATCGTTATGGGTTCGTGCTTGGTAAATTCAGACATAAGATAATTAGAGACTAGCTAATTGGTGACTAGTAGTCTGCTCTCTACTCTCTATTGACTTTTTATTTTTCTTAAACCACTCGATCGTCCGCTGCATGCCCTCTTCAAATGGGACCTGCGCACTCCAGCCGAAATATTCCTTTGCGCGGCTGACATCGAGTCCGCGGCGGGGTTGCCCGTTGGGCTTATCGGTCTGCCAGACGAGTTTGCCATCGAAGCCGGTCATCTTCACGATCATCTCAGTCAAATCTTTGATCGAGATCTCATACCCCGAACCCAAATTGACCGGTTCAGAGTCATTATATTTTTCAGCCGCAGCCACAATGCCGTCGGCGGCATCTTCCACATACAAAAATTCACGTGTCGGAGAACCATCGCCCCAAACCTGCAATTCACGCTCGCCGCGGCTTTGAGCTTCCACGGCTTTGCGGATCAACGCCGGGATCACATGCGATGACTGCAAATTGAAATTATCACGCGGACCATATAGATTCACCGGCAAAAGAAAGATCGCATTGAAACCATATTGCTGGCGGTAGGTCTGTGCCTGCACCAGCATCATCTTCTTGGCGAGACCATACGGCGCGTTCGTCTCTTCAGGATAACCATTCCAGAGATCATCTTCCTTGAATGGTACTGGTGTGAATTTGGGATAAGCGCACACTGTTCCCGTGGCGACAAACTTGCCGACACCGTGCTTGTACGCCTGGTGCATCAATTCCACACCCATGATCAGGTTGTCATAAAAGAACTCGGCGGGATGTTCACGGTTCGCCCCGATCCCGCCCACGTTAGCAGCCAGGTGAATGACGACCACGTTCTTTGTGTCAACCCCCTGCAAGGCATCGACATACAGGCGGTCAATCGCATGACGGTCGATCAGGTCATAATCCTTTTTGCGGGGGATGAAAATATCAGTGGCACCGCGTTGCTTCAATCGTTCGACAACAAATAAGCCGAGGAAGCCGCCGCCGCCGGTGACAATCACTCTTTTATTTTCCCAGAAGTTTTCAGACATGTATTCTCCATCTGTCATTGCGAGGAGCGTTCGTTGCGACGAAGCAATCCCCCAGAACAATTACGCGATTGCTTTGGGCGGAAGAACATTGCCCTCACAATGACATGTTTTTTTACTGTACAATAAACTGCGCGTTGCGGTAACGTGCATCGGTCGGGTTTTGGATGATGCCATTCTTCAAGGCAAACAACACTTCACGAATACCATCATTCACATCAAGCATGGTATCGAATCCCAGGGTCTCTTTGATTTTCGCGAACGACACAGTGATGTCACGCATATCGCCGCCGAAGGTCAGGTCTTTATATTCAACAACGGTTTGCGGCAGGCGTTTGAGCACGAGCCGCACAATATCGTCTTTGGAATAATTGCCGTTATCCGTGCCAAGGTTGAAGACCTGTCCCTGAATTTTTGAACGCTCAGCATTGAGTCCCACGATAACGCCGCGCGCCACATCGCGGATGTGCACGAACGAACGCGAATAACCGCGTTGATAAATGATCAAAGAGCGTTTGGTGAATGCATCCAGCACGAATTGATTTACGATCAAGTCAAAACGGGTGCGCGGGGAGATTCCATAGAGCGTGGCAAAGCGAAATAGCAACGGCGCACAGGCAGAGCCTTTTTGTGACAGCAAAAATTCTTCAGAGGCGATCTTGGTCTCGGCATATAACGATTGCGGATTTAACGGAGACTCTTCGGTGACCGGTTTGCCGACTTCAGACATGCCATAGTTGCTGTAGGTGGATGCGAACACGAATCTTTCCACACCCAGGTCTGCTGCCTGCTCGAAAACCATTTTCGTGGCTTCGACGTTGTACTTCCATGAGACTTGCTTACCCACCGCCTGGCAAGCCGGGAAACCCACGATCGCGGCGAGATGGACCAGCGCATTGGGTTTTTGCCACCCATCTTTGAGTGAGTCCTTGATGGCGCGTTTTTCAGTGACGTCGGTTTTGACAAAATGAAAGTTAGGGTGATTCAAAAAGGACACGAGCGACTCACCACCAAACAACAAGCTGTCAGCCACGGTCACACGATAGTTTTGGCGCAGCAGTTCCGAGGTCAGGAGCGAACCGATGTATCCCGCTCCGCCAGTGATGAAGATATGTTTATCAGTCATGAGTCCACATCCATTTTGAGGGTCACTTTGAAGCCATCCACATGCAGCGTGGGGGCGTTCTTATCGGTGACGACCGCGATATTCTGCTCGAGGCAGGTGAGCAGACAAATATCCGCCACATCGCCCTTGCCCACAATGCGGATACGGTCATGCCCGGATTTTTGGACCTGCGTGATGTGTTCGCGCACACGCTGACGCACGCGCCGATAAAGGGTGAAGGAACGCTCGACATAATCCACAGCCAGGCGGGCGCGCAGGGCGATGCCTTCAGGCGTGATGATGTAACGCAATTTCTTGCGCTCAGCGCGTTTGACCTTGACATAGCCTTTGGCGATGAGCCGTTTGAGGTGCCAATTGACCGTGCCTACTGCCACACCAAGCTGCGTGGCAAGCGTGGACTGGTTCACATCGGGGTCGTTTTCGATATTTTCTAGGAGGGTGAGCTCGCGGAGTTCTTCGTTGGTTGATTCCATAAGTTTCAAAATTCAGTGACTGAATTATAACTGCGAATGGAAGGATGTCAACTGTCTTATTTCAAAAGCGTATACGCAAAGGTTGTCAGCTTGATAGGCTCAAGCCGCCGTCCTCGGCGGCGTTTTGCAAGTAAAACCTGCGCCGAGGACGGCGCAGGGAGCAACTAGAATGTCAACTGCCTTATTTCAAAAGTGCTCCCCTGCTGGTTTTGTTCTATAATCGCCATATTCATTTAAATTTGTAACGTGATATAGGAAAATCATGAAAATATTCAAAGCGACCCGCAAATACGAAGATTGGCTTCGGAAGGAACTCAGCGTTGTCGAAGAGGATCTCATTCTAAAAAAGGAGAAACTCAAACAAGACCGGTTCACATTTTTGCGCGGCACCTATTATCGCTGGATGCAGTTGTTTCCCGAGACCTGCAAGAAAGCGGCGGTGGCGCCGGTCGTGTTATCGGTCGGGGATTTGCATGCCTCGAATTTTGGGACGTGGCGGGATGCCAAGGGACAATTGGTCTGGGGTGTCAATGATTTTGACGAGGCGGCGCCTCTGCCCTACACCCAAGACCTGATCCGGCTTGCTGTCAGCGTGGAACTGGCTTCAGAGGTGAGGAGCTGAAGATCGGTCTGGATGCGGCGTGCGAAGCGATCCTGGATGGATATCGTGCCTGTCTTGAATCAAATGGCAAACCGATCATTTTGGATGATGAACATGATTGGTTGAGGCAGATCTACATCCAGAATGAAATGGTGGCGGAGAAGTTTTGGGACAAGCTTGATCAATTGCCAGATATCGATCATGAAGTTCCAGCCGAAGCGCGGATTGCGTTGGAAGCGACCTTCCCGGCAAAAGGCTTGGCGTATCGTGTCAAACGGCGTCAGGCGGGCGTGGGGAGTTTGGGACGTCCGCGTTATACCGCGTTAGCTGAATGGCAGGGTGATCGCATCGCGCGTGAGACCAAGCCGCTGCTGCCCTCGGCCGCGTTATGGATAAAGAAGAAACACAAAGGTGAGGAAATTTATTACGAGGAGATCCTAGCCCGCGCCGTGCGTGGACTCGACCCGGTAGTCAAAGTGTATTCCGGCTGGGTCGTGCGCCGACTCGCGCCTCATAGCCTGCGGATCGAACTTTCTGAATTGGGACCCGAGCGCGATGAAAAGCATATGCTGCGTTCCATGGGCTGGGAGACGGGCAACATCCATTTGGGAACGCCGACTGCCGTGCAAGATGTACTCAACGATTTAAATGTTCGCAAAAGGGATTGGCTCAAGAAGTCCGCTATAAAAATGACTCAAGTTACGGTGAAAGATTGGGAACTGTGGAAGAAGAAAGGATAGGTCCTGACATGTCTCATCAATATTTCGGGGCTTTATGGACATTTAGGGATAAAATAGAAACTACCAAGCCAATTCTCTTTATTCACAATTACATCCATGCCTCATTCTGTATTTATCAGTTACTCACGCCGCGAATCGCCTTTTGTGGATGTATTTTTAGATGCGTTGGAATCCGAAGGGATCGATGTTTGGCTGGATTATCGCAGCCTTGTTCCCGGCAAACCATGGTTGGATCAAATTCTGGCGGGGATTCGTCAAGCCGATGTTTTTCTGCTGATCGTTTCAAAAGATTCGATGATGTCAAAGAATGTGGAGTTGGAATATACACAGGCACTTGAACAAAAGAAACGAATCATTCTGATCCTATTCGAGGCGGTCAGCCTGCCGACTGCTCTGCAAACCTGCGAATGGATCGACTTCCGCACATCGTTCAACAAAAAGAAAAGTGAACTGCTAGCCCAACTCGCTCAACCAATCCAGCAGTCCATCCCGCCGCAAGAGGGATTCAAAGTCCCCCTCATTGTTTGGATTTCTTTGCTCATGAGCCTGCTGGCAATTGTGATTTCCATCCCGGGCTGGTGGACGTTCTTTCTGCCCATTGTATTGGTGCCGCTGCCATACAGGATTCTGAAACGTGACTTTCATTTCTACCGCGTCCGTTTTGCAGTTTTAACGCTGCCGCTGATCCTGTTTTTGAGTTGGCTATTTTTTGCAACCTATAATGTTATTAACATTACCTTTGGGATTTCCCTGCTCGTCAGTTTTTTGATCGCACCCCTTCTGCTGCTTTTACTTTCATCCAAAGGGATGCGGTTGTGGGGCAAACCCAGCGCCTCTGCGCCGCGGTTTGCTCGTCCTTATCAACCTGAATTAAAGCAGCTACCCACACCGATCCCTTTTTTTATTGAGTATGCGGTTGAGGATAGAAAATATGCCGAAGCTATCAGCGCTGGATTAACTAAATTTGGACATCCGCAGGCTGCGGGTCCGGGTGAAGCGCAAGCTAGCTTCGTGATCATTTCACGCTACAAGAACTCAACTTCTATCGACGCGCAGAAGGATGTCGTTTATCCAGTTTTGATCCAGGATACGAATACAGAAGACCCGACAATTCAACGAATCCAATGGATCGATTTTCGGGGCGGCATTCGAAATCTGAATCAAATGGCTGAGTTGCTGCCCAATCCGGAGAAGCTGCTGAGCGCGCTCGGCGTCGCCCCCATCAGCGGACAGGTGATGTACCCGCGCATCATTCAAATGCTTGATTATTTTCTGGTGCTGCTGGCTTTTTTCTCGGTCAGCGCGTGGATTCCGATGATGGCTGAATTGGGGAAACAATTTTTGCAGTTAGATAATCGCGTCATCTTTTTTGTCGCCAACTTTATTTTCTCGGCTCTGACCTTGAGAATCATTTTCACAGCCAGACGCAAGTTGATCCATCGCGAGGGACGGTTGCGAGGGCTGGTCGCGTCTTTCTTTTGGATCGGCATGATCGTATCTGTCCAATCCCTCTATATCCTCGCCATGATGAACACCGTGACGGCGCTGGCTGGACCGGTCGTGGGCGCCATGGAGGATATGCGCGGCTCGGTGAGTATGTTCATGCCGTGCAGTTGCACATTAGGTGTGCTGCTTATCGGTTTCTTCAGCATTTGGAACTGGAGAGATCTCACAAGATGGTTCCCTTCTAAATAACCTTTCGGGTATAAAATAAGAACCATAGGAGGACTCTTTCCATGCCCAACACAGACTCTAAAACCTACATCGTCAACGACCAGCCGACTGAGACAGACGCGCTCGACTTCATGCCTCGCGAAGCGGTCGAAACCCTCGCGGACATCATCCAAACAGGCAACACGCCATTGATCATCGGCGTGTTCGGTACATAGACAAAATAACGTATAATTCAAACATGGCAACGCCGAATGTATTTCAAGTTCCGCCGCTGAATAAACGCAAGCGCATCCCGATGAAAACCATTCGCGCGCTGGCGAATCACATCGCAAAGAAATTCAACCCTGAGGAGATCATTCTCTTTGGGTCACACGCCTACGGGAAGCCAACCGCCTGGAGCGACGTGGATTTGCTGGTAGTGATGGATACGCCTAAAGGGGAGGAATTCGAGAAATCGCTTGAAATTAGAGACACACTACCATCTTTGAATTTTGGTTTGGATGTTGTTGTACGTTCGCGCAAGGTGATCGAAAGGCGTAAAAAATTGGGGGATTGGTTTCTGGTGGACATCACTGAAAAAGGAAAAACCCTGTATGAACGAAGTAACCAGCGAATGGGTAGAAAAAGCGGATAACGATTTTTACAGCGCGGATGCACTGCTGCACTCAGTGGATATACCCATTAGTGATAATGCCCGTTTTTGTGTCTAGATTCCCTTATCCACTATACTGACTCGTAAGACAAAGCAGCTTCAATGGCTTCCTCATTCAACTGAGGATACACATTGATTATTTCAGCGTGAGACATACCAGCTTTTATATTTCCCACAATTGTGGAAACGGAAACACGCGTGCCTTTAATGCACGGTTCGCCATAATGGATTTCCGGGTCAACAACTATATATTCATGCCAATCAATATTCATAAGATAATCCTCAACTATTTTACTTCTTCTTTTTCCCTTTCGGGGACAAAGGCTTCTTCGCAGGCTTTGCTTTCGTTGCAGTCTTCTTAGGCGCAGTCTTCTTTGCAGGTGCTGCTTTCTTCTTTCCGCTTTCTACTTTCTTCTTCGCCGGTTTTACTTTAACTTTACCGTTTTTTTTCATTCTGTTCCTCCACAAACTTATCCACCATCCAACTCACATTGACGGAGACCACTTCCTCGCCGGGTTTCACTTTCCCTTCAATTTGTAATAGGTATTTTTTCCCTGCCCTTCGCGCTGTATCAACCCCAACTCGATCAGTTTATTGAAGTCCAGTCTGCGGGTTTGCCTTGCGCGAGCGACTATCCCCGCGTAATCCCTATCGGTGATATAGCCTTTTTCCTTGATGAAATCAAGGATTTGGTGATGGTATGGCTTGAGTTCAGCCTTCGGACTTTCAATGACACGCGGGAGAATTTTTTCCACGCGCAGGAGTTCGTCAATGATACCGCCCGTGAAATATTCCAGCCACGGGCTGTAATCGATATTTTTCGCCAGATCGTAGTAATCTCCGCGCACGCCCACCATTTGAAAATAGCGTGTCACATTCTGGTTGTAATAATTTTCAAAACTGAACAGATTGAAAGTATTCAAGCCCATATTAGCAAGTAAAATTTTCGTGAGCAGGCGCGTGGTCCTGCCGTTCCCATCCATGAATGGATGGATGATCACCATTTGTTTGTGAAAAAGTCCTGCCAGGATCAAGGGGTCAATTTTAGTTTTGCTGGTTTCAACGAACAGGATTAAGTCTTTTACCAAAACTGGCACAGCCTGGGCGTCGGGGGGCCAGTATATGGTTGTGCGCGTCCGCGGATCATTCACAAAAACCGGGTCGGCGCGCAATTTTCCTGACTGGGAGGCTGGCAGTAATTTATTCGTCACCTGTTTGTGGATTTGCAATATTAAAGTCAACGCAAAGGGAATTGTGCCTTTGGCAAGTTTCCCGTTAATCTCTTTCAATGCCTCGTTATAGTTCAAAACCTCTCGTTCGCTGTCACGGATATTTTGGGGTTTGTTCTTCAATATCCTTTTGACATCCGTCAACGGCAGGGGATTCCCCTCAATGCTGGTGGATGCGAAACTCGAGACCGCCTCAGCATCCTTTTGCAGTTTCGCCAATACCGTATGTGGGAAGCGTCTCTGATTGAGCGCCTGTGTCAGGCTGTATATTCGCTTGATATTTTCAAGCAGGGCGTGAGTGATTTCGTAGGTAGGTTTGAACATTAGTCAAATTATAGTCGAATCATAGTCAATCAGGGTTCAAAAAGCCTCCGAGCTTTTCAGGACTCAGAGGCTTTGACGTAAGTAAACTATTTCTTCTTTTTCCCCTTCGGGGACGATGTCTTCTTTGCGAGTTTCGCTTTCGTTGCAGGCTTCTTCGGCGCAGATTTCTTCGCAGGCACTTTTGCCTTGGCAAGCTTTTTCCCGACCTCTTTCTTCTTTGCTTCTTTCTTCTGTTCCTCCACAAACTTCTCCACTGTCCAGCCTACATTGACAGAGACCACTTCCTCGCCGGGTTTTATTTCCACGGCGTGGTCGCCCTTGGTGGCGGCGCGTTTACGCAGGGCGACGGCATCAAGCCGCGTTGACTTCGGCGCGCCTTTGCTCAAGTGGATGGTTGCCATGTGATTCGGTTTGCCAGAGACAGCACCAACAAGTTTTTCCTTGCTGGATAGTCCCCAAGCGTTCACGCCTTTGCCATAACGACCTTGGGTCGGGAAGTCCTTTTCGCTGACGCGTTTGGCTTTGCCCTCATTAGTGACGAGGAACACTTCGCCTTCGCCGGGTAATATTTCGGAGCCAACGACTTCATCGTTATTATCCAGCTTCATGCCGTTCACGCCTGCCGCGACAAGTCCCATCGGGCGCACGTTATCTTCTTTGAAGCGGATCGCCATGCCCATTGCCGTAACGAGCAGGATTTCTTTATTCTTGTTATCGGTCAAGCCAACGGATATTAACCGGTCGCCTTCATTGACCTTCACTAAAACAAATGCTTGCGAGGACGGTCCGGGCAGTTCGCTGATGAGACTCTTCTTGATCATGCCGAATCTGGTTGTGGTGATGATACAAGTCTCTTCGGGCAGAGTGGATTTTCTCGAAGGCAACGCGAACACCACCGCGAGCAAATCCGTTTCCTGCAACGGCGAGACTTTGTAGAACAGCGAGCCTTGTGATAACTTCTCCGCTTGCGGGATGATATGTACCGCCACTGCCGAAGCACGTCCTGATTTTGCGACGAAATAAATCGTATCTGTCGTTGAAGCCTTCACAAGCCAGCGCGGCGCGTCATTGCCGGAATGTTTCGGCTGCTTGTCATCGTGTGTGCGCGAGACCAATCCATCTTCGGTCACGCCGATCCAGACTTGTTGCTGCGGCAATAAGTCCGAGGCGGTCAATGCCTTGGCAGGCTTACCATCTTTAGATTTCGATAAATTCACAATCTGTGTGCGGCGGCGGTCACCGTATAGCTCTTTCACTTTCAACAATTCGTCCGCCACCACACCGCGCATCAACTTCGGCGATTTTAACAGCGTCGTCAACTCTTTGATGATGCCGGTCACTTCCTTGTATTCGGTATCGATCTTTTTGCGTTCCAACGCCGCGAGTCGGCGCAACTGCATGTCAAGGATCGCGGTCGCTTGTAACTCTGTCAGCTTGAAGCGCTTCATCAGTTTTTGCCGGGCAGTTTCAACGTCCGAGGCGGAGCGGATGATATTAATGATCTCATCCAAATTCTTTAAGGCGATTACATAGCCCTCAAGGATATGCGCGCGCGCCCTGGCTTTTTCCAGATCGAATTCAGCGCGTCTTTTTATGACCGTGAGCCGGTGCTCGATATAGACGCGGAGCGCCTGCTTCAGCGTTAACGTGCGCGGCTCGCCATCGACGAGCGCGAGCAGGTTGATGCTGAACGTGGACTGCATGGGCGTGCGTTTGTAGAGATCGCGCAAGATAATATCAGGGTCGGCATTCTTCGTCATTTCCAGAACGATGCGCATGCCCTGACGGTCTGATTCATCGCGCAGATCGGAAAGACCTTCGAGATGACCTTCGCGCGCGAGATCAGCGATGCGCTCGATCAAACTGGACTTGTTGACCATGTATGGAAGTTCGGTGACGATGATGCGATTCTTGCCGCGCTCCATCTCCTCGACATGCGCCTTCGCCTGGACGACCACGCGTCCACGCCCCGACCCGTACGCTGATTCGATGCCCTCGTCGCCTTTTTCCTGCACGATGATTCCGCCGGTCGGGAAATCTGGTCCTTGCACGAACTCCATCAATTGGTCAACGTCAACATCATCGAGCTTCTCGTATTTACTGAGCATATACACAAGCGCATCCACGATCTCGATCAGGTTATGCGGCGGAATGGAAGTTGCCATACCAACGGCGATACCCGTCGCGCCGTTGACTAACAGATTCGGGATCGCTGCGGGCAAAACGTTTGGCTCTTCGAGCGTGTCGTCAAAGTTCGGGGTGAAGTTAACGGTCCCTTTATTGAGATCAAACAAAATGTCGAGCGCGGCGGGGGTGAGTCGCGCTTCGGTATAACGCATCGCGGCGGGCGGGTCGCCATCCACCGAACCGAAGTTGCCCTGTCCATCGACGAGAATCTGGCGCATCGAGAAATCCTGCGCCATGCGCGCCATCGCTTCGTATACTGCCGAGTCGCCGTGCGGATGATATTTACCGAGCACTTCACCCACAATACGAGCGGACTTCTTGTAAGATGAATCCGCGCGAATGCCCATATCGTACATCGCATACAGGATGCGGCGCTGCACGGGTTTGAGTCCATCACGCGCATCGGGCAGCGCGCGCGCCACAATCACGCTCATGGCGTAATCGAGATACGATTGCTGCATTTCAGTATCAATATCTATTTTGCGTACTGTTCCAAGATCCATATAAATTCCTTTTGAACCGCGAAGAGCGCCAAGTTCGCTAAGAAAGTTTTTTTAAATCTTCGCGTCCTGCGGGTGCTTGGCGGTAAAGTTTCGCTGAATGTATGTTCTATTTGCGGGGACAATCTTACGGGGAAAGGAAAGATGCGTCAAGTCCGCTTAAAACATTCTGTCTCTTTCTTGGTCGAAAAGAAAGAGACAGAATACGCGGGGCTGGCGATTGCGGCTTGCTACTTGATAGGCATGGACTGCGTAACGCACGCACCTTTCAGTCCTTTTTCGGCGCACAGCATGATCACGACTTGTAAGTCACTAGTTCCTGACCATTTGAAAACCGAGCTGGTAACATAACCACTACCTCCGGGATCAAGCGGGTAAATAGCCTTGGCAAGCACACAACCGACATGCAGATCAAACGCATCAACCTGCTCGACAAACTTCTTGAGCTTGGTGTTGGTTACTTTGATATAGGATGAACGGAATGTGGCACTGCCGATATTCACCACATCAAAAATGGCATAGTTCTCACCATTGCAGACTCCGAATTTTTTGAACGTGGCTTTAAAATCTGGCGCCAAGGTAGGCGAGGGCTGCGGGGTAAATTTAGGTAAAACCGATATATCGCCGGTAACGGTGATATTCTGTGCCAGCAAATAGCATAGGTCATCGGGCTTATCGGGATTTTTGACAAACAAAAAGCCGTTTCCCAAATCCTTGGCAACCACTTCAAGTTTCTGGCCAGCCTGGTAAGTGGCTACCAGATCATACTGCCCGCCGGGACCAACACGACAGTTCGACTCGCGGTTCACCTCCGCCTTTGGAATTTCGGGCGTGGAGGTAGAGCTTGGCTCGGGGGGTAGTGTTTCGGTAGCCGTTACCGTGGGCGTTTCTGTAGGAACAATCTCAGTCGGTGTAGATGTTAACTCGATGGGGACAGCAGTATCGGCAACAGGTTGTGTTGTCTGCGGCGGTACGTCGCCTGTGTTGCTGCCAGGCAAGTTGCAGGCTGAGAGGATCATTCCCCCAATCATTAGCAAAGATAGAAACCGAAAAAAGGTTGTGCGCATATCGCCTCTTGAAAATTCGAAGATAAGCATAACCTTATTTCAAATATTGTTTTTGCGCAAGGGGCGATTGGTTATAAAACCAGTGCAGGCATTTGAATGCCTGCACTGGTGATTCTTTTACGGCTTGAATTCAATGACTTGCGATATACACGTGCCACTGATCGCTTTGTTGGAACACAGCGTGATGGTGGCGCGGATATTATGTCCTGTCGGGTCATAGGCGAAAGGCGGCGCGCTCACCACCCGCACATCGCCGGGATTCAAAACATCCTTGGTGCTGGAGTTGGAACAACCGTCGTTGTTCGTAAAACTATCGGCAGTCAGGGAGAGCACAGTATCATTCGTCGTATCCCGCAGCGTGATCGAAACGGACCTGAAGGCTATGCTGCCCGTATTTTTCAGTCTGAGGTCCACCCACCAGCCGGAACAGGTTTCCAAACTATCATACGAGACATCAAACCCCGGCGCAGGTGTTGATGTGGGTGAAGGCGTGGGTGTCGGCGGCGGCGTAAAGATCGGCAATGCCGATAAACTCCCAGCCAGGGTGGCATACTCACCCCACAGCCAACAATAGCCATTGTTGTTCGAATCCGGGTTGCGGATGTACCAATACTCCCCGGTTGGATCCATGCCAAATACCTCGGCAACCTCACCGACCAGTAATGCGCCCACCCGGTCATAGACCTTGCCAGGACCTAAGCGGCAGTTCGTCGCCACTGAGACTGTGATCTGAGGAATCACCGGAGTGGCTGTAAAAATGGGTGTTGGCGACAGCGTCGCGGTCGGGGAAAGGGTTGGTAATTCTGTAGCGGTGGGCGATCCCAACCCCGTGACGGTAATGCCCGGCTGGGCAGTCTGTGTCAACGCGGCAGAGACCGTCTGCGCGATCGCGGTGTTGATAATGACTGCATCCGGTGTTGAAATGGAAACGGTCTGCGATGTACACGCCAGGGAGGCAAGCAATAAGATAACTGCCGCCAAACGAGGCGAATTTGATTTGAACATGTTTTCCTCCTTTCAGGCAACAACTTCAATCATATACTAAACGGCAAAGCCAGCCCCTCATCTTGTAGACGTTTGGCGCTTGAATTTGTTCCGGTTATTTCAAAATACAAATGCAGAAAAAGAAATGTAAGTAGTTGCCAGAAAGTCGCTAAAAAACAAATATCAAAAACGCTCAAAGGCGGTCTCTGACCGCCGTATTTTTAGGCGCATCCCCGCAGGGTCACAGACCCTGCGGGAGCATAAAGATATTATGTTTTTAAAGCACTTATCGGCACATACTTAAATATTCTCTTAGCGTCAGACATGATTACCTGCTTAACCATTATAATAATTACAATTCGGAGTACAAGTGATGAAATCCATTCGCCACACGTTTAGTTTAGTACTTATCCTTTTGGTATCCCTTGCATTCGTCTTTCAAACTACGCATGCCCAGGGTGACAGACCGCTTGCCCTCGTGCTAACCGTGGATGGTCCCGTCATGCCGCCGATGTTGGAATATTTCCAGCGCGGCATTGAGACCGCCGAACAGCAAAACGCCGAAGTCCTCATTATTCAACTCAACACACCCGGCGGGAGCATCGATACGTTATACGATATCGTCGAAGTGCTTCGTAACAGCACCGTGCCGATCGTGGTCTACGTCTCGCCGCGCGATGCCCAGGCGGCAAGCGCGGGCGCATTGATCACTATGGCGGGACATATCTCCGCGATGGCGCCGCGCACGGTGATTGGCGCGGCAAGCCCGATCGATAGCTCGGGGGCGGATATCGAATCCACGTTGGAAAAAAAGATCAAGGAAGACCTCAAAGCCAAAGCCCGCGCATTGGTGGAAGGACGCGGCACAGATGCCGTTCAGCTAGCCGATGCGATGATCGACGAAGCCAAAGCCGTCACCGCCCAGGAAGCGCTCAAAGCCGGTCTGATCGATCTGGTTGCCGACGATGTCGAAGACCTGCTGCAATCACTGAATGGCTTTCAAGTGAACGTGAACGGCGAAAACATCACACTCCATACGGACGATATCCACACCGAACCGCTGGCGATGAGTCTCATTGAACAACTGCTGATGTTCCTCACCAATCCCAACATTGTCTTCTCGCTGTTCACATTGGGTGCGCTTGCCATCCTGTTCGAGATCTCCAGCCCAGGCGGCTGGGTCTCAGGTTTTGTGGGCGTGGTCTGCATCGCGCTTTCGATCTATGGCATCGGCTTGTTATCCATCAACTGGTTTGGCATTATTTTCCTCGTCACCGCCTTCGTGTTATTCATTCTCGATATTAAAGCGCCCACCCACGGCGCGCTCACGGCGGTTGGCGTTGCATCGTTCATCGTCGGCGCGTTGGTCTTATTCAACTCGCCCGGCACGCCCGATTTCCAACGCGTGTCGGTGCCGCTGGTGGTTGGCGCAGGGCTGACGGTCGGCTTGCTATTCTTTGCCATTATCGTTTTCGCGCTGCGCTCCCTGCATAACCCCGTCAGCATGGGGGTGGAGTCAATGATCGGGAAAACCGGAACAGCCAAAACGTGGAGCGAAGCGGGCGGGCAAGTCCAGTTGCAGTCTGAACTTTGGAGCGCAGAATCCAGTTCGGGATCAGATAAGATCAGTAAGGGCGACAGTGTGGAAGTCGTCCAAGTGCAAGGATTACGATTGAAAGTTAAGAAAAAGTAATGCGACATTTATGTCGCGCTACATGAGGACCTTATGCCTGCTACACCTACGAGAGACCGAGTCTCACCTGAAACAGATTCACGCCCCCTGCGCCGCCCCGAGTGGATCAAGGTACGCGCGCCCTCGGGCGAAACCTACGAAAAAGTTCTGTCGTTGATGCGTTCGAAAGAATTGCACACCGTCTGCGAAGAAGCGATGTGCCCGAACCTCGGCGAATGCTGGGGCAGCGGCACCGCAACATTTTTGATGCTCGGCGATGTCTGCACGCGCACTTGCGCCTTTTGCGATATCAAGCACGGCAAGCCCACATTGATGGATTGGGGCGAAGCGGAGCGCGTGGCGCAAGCCGTGAAATCCATGAACTTGAAACACGCGGT
>JAYUGV010000179.1:0-10778 GCA_043767565.1 Anaerolineales bacterium | reverse complement strand
CTGGTTTACACGCCGCCAATGCGGACCGGTTCATGTGTCCCAAATGCGGGGGGCAGATGAGTTTTGCGCCGGATGGTGAAGCGTTGGTGTGTGAATATTGTGCGCGCAATCAAAAGTTTAGCGTAGCGCAACCCGGCACGGCGAATGAAAAAGATTTCATCATCGCCATGGCAACCGCACGCGGACACGGTAAGCCGTTGAACGAACAGGTCTTTCACTGCGAAGGCTGCGGCTGCGAATTTATTTTGCCGCCCAATCAGATTTCTTATACCTGTGTGTATTGCGGTTCGCCGCATGTCGTCAATTGGGAGTCGGAAGAGCAGCTGCTCGCGCCCGACGGCATTATTCCGCACGCGTTTGATCAGCAACACGCGGCGAAGCTTTTGGTGGAATGGGCGCAGACGAATCAGATCAAGCCTGAGAAACATGTGGACCTGCCGCGCGGAGTATATCTGCCGTTGTGGAGCTTTGATCTCGGCGGTGTATTGGATTACGTCGGTGAAAAAGTGGATGACAGTGAGATCCAGTTCAACCGCCGGAATCCAAAGAAAATCCGTGTGAAGGATAGTTATCCGGTACAGGTGAATGACCTGCCGATTCCCGCCTCGCGTAAACTCTCGGCTGTTTTTATGAAGTTGATCCCTACCTTTGAGTTGAAGGCTGTCAAACCGTATGATCCGCGTTACCTTGCCAACTGGCCCGCGGAAGTCTATGACATCCCGATGGCGGAGGCTTCGCTCGATGCACGCGCTCGAACGTTGTCACGCTATAAGCGTGACCTACCCATGCTGCTCTCGCCGCTGCAAATTATCTCCACTACTTCTGCGAACATGAGTGTGGAATCCTTTCGCCTCAACCTGCTCCCGGTATGGATGACCGAGCTGTCCTTTGGCGGGCGTGAGCATTTGGTATTGATCAACGGCATGCATGGAACTGTAAAGAGCGATCTGCCGGAGAAGAAAGAGTCAGGCGGCTTGATCGACTGGTTAGGGGATCTATTGGAAGGTTGAGTTTCATTCCACCGAATGAAATCAAGTTTTTCTTTCCTTTTTAAATAAAAACCGGCGGACTTCACAAGTCCGCCGGTTTTGTTATTATCTTTTGAATTTTTTGCCAGTGGCGAGCTCTACGCTCTTGTAGGCGCCATCGTAAATGCCGATACTTTTGTTCTTGACGATGCACTCGCAGAACATGGTGAGCAGGTCATCGGCCTCGGTGAGCAGATCGATGGCTTGCAGGGTCTGTGGAATGGTGCGGGTTTCGACGGTGCTATCGCCGATCTCTGCGCCGCGGATCGCGCCCCACATTTCATGTCCGCCGACGCGGGCGTTGAAAATTTTCGGGACGGGATAGAAGGCGAGTTCGCTGGGTTTGGTGATCATCACGTCCATCACGCGCATGAGATAGTTGGTGGCGTACACAGCATGGAAGGTGTTGTTGAAAAGAAAAACATGTAATCCATGAACTGGCTTTTTGCGGATGTCATCGGTAAATTTCCTGGTATCGTCCCAGGTGAAGTGGGTATTGATCAAGTCCTTGTGCTGGGCAAGTTCACCTTGCAGCCATTCCCAATTGTTCTTGTGGTCACCGAGATTGATGAAGAGCGAGATCTTATCCTTTTCGATCAAGGGGATGGCATGTTCGATAATAGCTTTGAACAACTCGCGCTGCGCACCAGCGCCGCCCATGGTGACGAGGAAGCGGCGGGGTTCCTTAGCTTTCATGCGGCTCAAACGATCTTTGCAGTCGGCTTCGATATTTTCAACGAGTTCATGGTCCACGTGATGGCCTGTGAAATGAATGGCATCCTGCGGGACGGGCTTAAGGACTTTGCCTTTGTCGTCAAATCCGCGCATGGCACGGAAGCCGTAGTAGCCCGATGGAGATTGGACCGCGTGCTTGGCGCCTTCGGTAAGTTGGAACGCCATAGGCCAGTTATCGAACATCATATCCACCACGTTGGTCATGCCGCCTGAGATCGCGCCCATGCAGTTCCACATGTGGGAGGTGAGAATGGGCATATCGGATGGCAGTGTGCCGTATAGATTCTTGAACAACTCGCTCATCTTGTAATCTTTGACTTCGGTCTTGAGAAAGCGCCAGGGCCAGGTGACGATCCAGTTATTGAAGAGCGTGTTCAAACCGGGCAGGGACGGTTCGCCCGTGGTGAGTGATTCCCACACGTACTTATCAAACCATGCATAACGCTGGGAGACGCGTGAATATTTGCTGTAGTTGGTATTGCACCAGTTGATCACATCAGTGGTGATGCCGGGGACGGAAAGCAGGTCCAGCCAGTAGGGGGTGAAGCCCATGGCTTTGGCGGCCGAGACGCCTGCCATGGCGATGCGGTAATGTCCAAAGCCCATGCGGATGGTGCTGACGATAACGCCGTTCTCTTTGTTGAGCGGTGTGCCATTCCCGTCCCGGACGATGGTTTTCAGCCCGAAGATATCATTGCCGTAGGGGTGATCTTCCACACTGAGGTTGAATTTTTCATTGGGGTCATAATTGAACTTCTTTGCCAGCATATCCTGCCACTTATCCGCGGCGTTGGTCTGGCTTTTGGTTATGGGGTTGCCGTATACTTCGTAACGGCCGTCTTTCTTCTGTAACATGGTGCACTCTCTCCTTGAATATTTTTGAAACCGCCAGCCGGGTCTCGGCTGGCGGATGACATTATGCTTTTGTTAGCCTTTTACACCACTGCTTGCGACGTTCTCTACAAAGAATCGTTGCCCGAAGATGAACACGATCAGCGGCGGGATGATGGCGATCGCCGCCCCTGCCAGAATGAGGTTCGGCGTATCGGATGCGCGTCCGCGCAACACGTTGAGTGCCAGGGTTAGCACATGATTCTTTTCGTTGCCGACGTTGATGATGACCAGGGGCCAAATGAAGGAATTCCACGCGTGCAGGAAAGTAAAGGTAGTCAGGGTCGCCAATGCCGGCACGCTGGCGGGGATCAGAATGTTCGTCAAAATTTGGAGGCGTGAGGCGCCGTCCAATAATGCGGCTTCTTCAATTTCCTTGGGGAAAGTAATAAAGTGCTGGCGCATGAGGAAGGTGCCATAGGCAGAAAATACCCAGGGTAGGATCAGCGCTGCCAGATGGTCTGTCCAGCCGAACAACACCATCAATTGGTAGAGCGGCACGATCAACATGACGAACGGGATCATAATGGTGCCCAGGTAGAAAACAAAGACCGTGTCACGTCCAGGGAATTTGAGTCGGGCAAAGGCATAGCCGCCGATCACCGAAGTCAACAACACCCCCAGAACCTCAAGAATCGTCGTCAGCGCTGTGTTGGTAAGCGCACGGTTCATGTTGTTTAGGTCCATGACATCCTTATAATTTTCAGGATACCAGGCGATATTTTCCACCGGTTCGCTTAAACGCACATTCTGGAAAACCTTGTTCTCGGGGTTCTGCGGATCAATGAATTCGCCGACGGTGGTCTGGCTAACCAGGATCATGGGGACTGCCTGCCCATCCACCTGCACATCGAAGAGTTTTTCCTCTTTCCCGTTCACCGTCACTTTTTGCTGGTCCGTCGCTCCGCCAGTGGGTTTGATCTCGGTGAGATAGCGCTCCACGGTGGCGTCCAGTTTGTCGGCGGGGGCGTACGTGCCTACTTTGATATTGCTTTTGGCAAGCGCGTATTCAAGGCGTTGACCGTCCACTTCTACATAGTAGAGTGGCAGGGGTTTGTCGAAGCCGGCCACTTCTGTAGTGATCAGGCTGCGCGGCAGCATGCGTGGCGGATAGCGGAATGTGTCCGCGGGGATCTTGAACGAAGTGGTGAGCATATATAGGAACGGGAAGATCATCACCACGGCGAAAAAGGTGAGCATAAAATAAACGATGAACTTGTTCAGGAATTGTAGAAAGCGATAGGATTGGATTTTCATGGAAGGCTCCGGTTTAGCTTTCGTAGAGGCTGGATCTGCGCTGGCGCTGGAATTGGACCAGCGTCAGCCCGAAGATAATGATGAAAAGAACCCAGGCGAGCGCAGAAGCGTAACCCTGCTTGAAGTTCTGGAAACCGCTGCGGTAAAGATACAAAACCAGGGTAATGGTGGAGTTGTTCGGTCCTTCGGGCGGGTTCATCAAAACAAAGACTTGTTCAAAGACCTGCATCGCCTGGATGGTGGTGATCGAAACTACATAAAAGGTGGTTGGAGCCAACATGGGCAGCGTAATGTGCCAGAACTTATCCCAGACGCCGGCGCCATCCACCGTGGCGGCTTCATACAATTCACCAGGGATATTTTGCAGACCGGCCAGGAAAAGCACGGTGTTGAAACCCATGGTTTGCCAAGCTGCGATGATGATGATGGCCATTAGGGCTGTTTTTTCATCAGAGACCCAGTTGATCTTTGGGTCGAGCAGGCCTGCATTGAACAGGTTGTTCCAGAACTGTACGCCAAGCGTGATAAAGTAGTTGATATAACCAATGGTGGCATTGTACAGCCACTGCCAGACGAGAGAAATTCCCACCACGGCCGCAATGCTTGGCATGAAATATACAGCACGGAAGAACTTCATGCCAGGGAGTTTACTGTTCAGAACGTTGGATAAAACCAGGGCAGGGATCACACTTAGGGGAACAGCGAACAGCGCAAAGGTTAGTGTGTTGCGCAGCGCCAGCCAGAAAAATTTATCGGCGGCGGCGAACAAGATCCCGCCGTTCCCAATAATGAAGCGGCCGACTTCGTCATAGATCTTGATATCCACAACATCGCGGGCGAATTGATCAGGTGAGGAAAGCCAGGCGAAACGGACGTTCAAGATGCGGGCGTAATTCTCAAAGCCGACCCAGTTGGGAGGGTTGAAAGCATCTGAATCGGTGAATGAGAAATAAAAAGAAAGGATGAGTGGACCGGCAAAGAAGACCAGAAAGCCCAGCAGGTTGGGCGAGAGGAAAAGCCAGCCGCTGATGATCTGTTCGTGATTGGTTTTGGCTTGCAGCGCCAGGGCGGTATCATCGCGAGACATGGACCAAAGCGCTATGCCAAAGATCAGGGCGCCAGCCACGGAAATGATCCCCAGAGGTTGGGCGAGTTTGCTGAGGAAGTAAAAAATTCCATTTACTGCCCCCACCTGCCAGAGAAAGAGGACGAAGCCGCCCAGCATCACCCAGCCGCTCACAGCTTTGAGGCTGGTCTCGGAATTTTGTTTTTTCTGCGGAAAGTATTCATCGAGCATGCCGAGGAAGTAACCGGCAATCGTGATTCCAAGATAAGGAATGCCCTTGGCGAAATTTTGACCGAGCGCATCGATGCCGATAAATACCTCGCCGGTATTAAAGGCGATGACTACACTGATCACAAAGGCAAGATAATCCAACACCAGTGAGATCATGCGGCCAGCATGGTTGCGCCGCGAGATCTGTACCGCGCCGACCACGCTAAAAGCCACTGCGATCAACAGTGTTAGAGTGAGCAGGATCTTTACCAGGAGTGAAGCCTTGGGCATGTAGCCGGCCCATAAGGCACCTGCCCCGGCCAGTGCCAACAGGGCGAATACAATTCGCCAAACAAAATTGATCTGCAGGATCAGTTTTGTTCGAGCATCTACTTGTGAATACGCAGTCATGTTCACCTCTTTCATCTGGCTGGTCAACTTGGGTGGCTACACAAAAAAATCACGAAATCGCAAAACGGTTTGCAGCTTGGGGATCCCTTTGTATTGCATAACAAGAGGGGCAGGCAATTCTGCCTGCCCCTCTTTGTTTCCGTGCAGATTACTTGGTAAAGACTTTATTGGCTTCGTCGCAAATGGTCGCGCCGAAGGCATCTACAGTGGTTGCGCCAGTCAACACACCCTGAATGGCGGGTCCCATAACCTTGTCGAACTCGGGCCAGGAACCAGCCCACAACGGACCTTCAGCGGTCGGTTTTGCATCGGCAGCAATACCATTCAAGAAAGCCTGGTTGTTGGCGGGCGGGGTGAAGGTGAGGAAGGCATCGAGAGCTTCCTGGCTCACGCGACTTGGAATGTTTGCGCCGAGAGCAGAGATCTTGCCCTGGGTCTGGGCGGTGGTGAGAGCCTGGACAAGCTTCCAAGCTTCAGCAGGATGTTCGGTCTTGGAGTTGATCACATAAGCGCCCCAGAACAGCCAGTTGCCGGCGGTGCCGCTTGGACCATTCGGCAGTTGAACGACATCCCAGTTGAAGTCCACAGTGCGGACGCCGGGGGTAGCCCAACGACCATTTTGGAACATGGCAACCTTACCAGCGCGGAAAGGAGGCTCGGCATCTTCGCCGTAAGGAGTGGCAACATCATAGTCCTGATAGAGGGAGCGTTGGAAATCGAGACCCTTCAGCGACTCGGGGGTGTTCAGAGCACAGGCAGTGCGGTCTGCATTGTAGAAACCGCCGCCGGAAGCGTTCAACCAAACACCATAAGGACCCCACCAGGCGCTTGCGCCATAACCAAAGGTGTCAGAGCTAAGAGCACGGGTCTTTTGGGCAACATCGAGGAATGCAGCCCAATCCCATTTGCCTTCCTTGGCTAATTCACGAGGATCGGGAGCACCGGCTTCGTTGATCAAGTCCATGTTCAGGTACAGAGCAAAGGTGGATACATCGCGGGGCAGACCCCAGAGCGCGCCTGAATCAGCGCCAGACTTGGCGGTTTCAGGATTATAGGTCAGGTGATACATGGGTCCGGCATAGAAGTCAGCCACATTGAAGCCATCAGAGGCAGCGGCAACATCAGCAACGTTTAAGATCAAACCGCGGGTCGCGAAATCAGCGACGTCGGTTCCGGGGATCCAGAAGACATCGGGGGCGGTTCCGCCTGCGACTTCAGCCTTCAATTGATCTTGATAGTTCGCGCCTTCAGAACCACCGGGCTCGTAGGCGAGGGTGATGCCGTCGAGTTCAGTGTCGAGTTCGGTGCTGATCTTGCTGTAGACATCGATCTCTTCCTGGTTATCAGGGCGGGTGCGCCAGCGGAGGGCAACATCCATTGCGGGGGCTTCGGTCACAACAGGGGCGGCAGTCGCCGCAGGTGCTTCGGTTATGGCGGGAGCTTCAGTTGCTGCAGGGGCTTCAGTAGCTGGAGCGCCACAGGCTGCCAGAGCGAAAGATGCCACAACGAGTACACTCAGCATCTTGAAAAGCAAATTGTTCTTCATTTATTCTTCTCCTTAGATATTGTTGGTAATAGACGTACAAACGACGTGGTCAATTACTGCGGGAGTGTATGTGTTCTTAATCACCTCCTTTACCGGATGTCGATTGACGTACGATCAGTTGTGCGGGTAATTTCACGTCACGCACGGAAGTGTTTTTATTTTGGATGATGTCCAACAGCATGCCTGTGGCTTTCTGTCCGATCAGGGGCATATCCTGCTGCATGGTGGTGAGGGGTGGGTCGAAGTAGGAGGACAAGGGCATATCGTCCACGCCGATGACTGCCAACTGTGATGGGATTTTTAAATTTACCTTCCTGGCTGCGCTCAAAACGCCCATCGCCATGCGGTCGTTCTGTGCAAAGATAGCAGTGGGGACGCGTCCCAATTCAACGAAAGACAGCAGGGCATCCTGACCGGAAGTCGCTGACCAATCACCTTCGATGATCATGGTCTCATCCATTTCGAGTCCAGCTTCCTGCAAGGCACGCCGATAGCCCTCGGCACGGTCCTGTGAACAATCCTCTTCCATCGGTCCTGTGACCATGGCGATATTGGTATGCCCAAGCGAGATCAAATGCCGGGTCGCTTCATAGGCAACCTTCTCGTCATCAAGGCAAACGGATGAAATATCCTTGCCGTGTGAACGCGCGCCTACAAAGACTACTGGGAAATTTTCAGGGATATGTTTAAAGCGGTCATCGGAATAGGGATTGATAACGATCAGCCCATCGATATGGCGGTGACCGACCAGTTCATCCACGAGTGCCCGAAAGGCATCCGAATCGGCGGCAGAGGATGCCAGCATGAAGTAATCATGTTGGCGGGCTTCTGTTTCAGCGCCTTCGATGACGCTGGCAAAGGTGTAATCTGTAAGATTGGGGGAAATACATGCCAGGGTGTGAGTATGCCCGCGTGCCATCGAGCGGGCGATCGCGCTGGGACGATAGCCCATCTTTTCGATAGCGGCTTCCACCAGTGCGCGCGTTTCGGGCAGCACATCCTCGCGCCTGTTGATTACGCGCGAAACGGTTTGGTGAGATACACCAGCCTGGCGCGCCACATCACGGATGGTCGGATGAGATTTTTGCATAATTTAGTAGGTTTGGTATAATGTTACCGGTCACGTGACCGGTAACATTAGTTTACAAGAATGACAGGTCTTTGTCAAGAGGAAAATTAGGCAATGTCAGTCACAATCCTAGCGCTCAGCCATAAAATCCAAGTCAGCTCTCCCACCTATTCCTGGGAATGGGAAGCCCAAACCGATCTTTTTACCCTTTATGATTCAGAAAAACGACTGATCGTGCGTGGACATCATCAGCCGTATATCGTCACAACCAGCGGGCATGAACTCCGTGCCGCACAGAATTCCTTCGAAATAGATAACGACCGGGTATCGATCATCTATGCTGGGATCAACGGCGCTTCTCGACTCACCGTAAGTTGGCTCTTCAAAACGGACTTTATCTTCCTCGAGCCTTTGCGCTATGAATCATCGACAGCCGAAGATATTGTCCAAGTTGCATACTTCCCCGAAGCGGACGGCGACTCGTACAAGCCATCCATGTACAGCCGTTATGCCGTTGTGCCGGGACTCTCCATGAGCACCAACATCAGCCCGGTCGTGGACTTGCACTCACGCCTCTCCGTCACCACCGTGCTGGGATCAGGCGCTATGCGCGGACCCGGTCTCACACAGCAGTGGGGTTTGCCCGCCCATTATTTTTGCACGTTCAATACATCCGATCACTGGAACGCCATCGGTGCAAAGGGACTGCAGTCCGGTGCTACATGTTGGGGTTTGGTAGAGTTGCCCGAAGGAGACTTCAGGCTCGATATCCGCGAGATCGGGTTGAGTCCAGTTTTAAATCTGCGCAGTGACATTTGGAAGCAGTGGCAGACTCCCGGCACAATCCGAATCGGGTTTTCATTCATCATCACATTTGGCGCGCAGTATCATGAAGCGATCCGGAATTACTATAAGATCCTGTTGCGCGAAAAAGTGATTCTGCCCAAATCAAATTCACAAAAGAAGAATGACGTGCTGCTCGCGCCGCAATACAACACCTGGGGCGTGGAGTCAGCCAAGGCACTGAAGCCCGAAGAGTTGACCGAAGAGATCGTGATGGACATCTTCAACAAGTTCCGTCGTTCAGGCATGCGGGCGCGGACGTTTGTGATCGATGACAAATGGGAAAGTCAGTACGGTGAGTTGAAACATGATGCAACGCGCTTCCCGAATTTCGAATCGCTATTGAATAATATTCGCAAAGCGGGATACTTCATTGGCTTGTGGGCGGCGTTCCTGCGCTGTCAGAATCCAGCCGTGTTGGGATTGGACGAGTCGCATCTGCTGCAAACAGCGGCAGGGAAACCGTTATGGCTTTCACATGGAGCTTCACGCTACGGCATTTTCGATGTCACGCAGCCGCTCGTCCAGCAAGTGCTGCAAGAACGTGCCAGGCAATTCATCCGCCGTTATCAACCAGACCTGATCAAATTTGACTTTGGTTATGAACTACCATCTTTGGATGTCGCCGCACCTGCAGACATGAACTGGGCGGGCGAGCGCCTGCTCCAAAAGGGATTGGAAGTCGTGGTCACGGCGATGAAGGAGGAGAACCCGGACCTGGTCATCATGTATTACGGACTCTCGCCGTTACTGCTCGAGCATTACGATCTGCACAGCCCTGACGACCTAGTCTACTGCGGCGGAGATTATGATCTCGAGACCAACCGCCGCATCTTCTTCAGCAGTCTGTGCGGAGAGTTGGGCATGCCGACCTACGGCTCCTCAGGCTATGATTGGGAATCTGCTTTGGATATCTGGTTCGACTCAGCGCCATCTGGCACGTTGGGTTCACTGCACTGTTTTGACGGCGATGAGAACGGCGATCTCCCCAAGGATGAATGGATTGCGAAATATAACGGGCTTGCTTCTATAATTCGCAAAGCGTCCACGTTTCACATCAACCCGGTCGATGCCAAATGGCAGGGCGGATTGCGTGCCGCATTCTCACCATCGTGGGAGCGGATCGAAGCTGACAAGACCGTACTCATTGCACTGCGCACGCATCAATTCGACGGCAAGCCAGCGAGTAAAACTTATAAAGACATCCTGCACACAGACGTGATGCTGGTCGTCGCTTCGCTGACCGAGGCTGAGATCGCACACGCGGATCGGATCGGGGTTGTGCCCTTCGGCGAGGGACGTTGTACAATAGGGCATACCTCCGCGCACCAGACCGCAACACTCATCGAGCATTATTTCAGCGGTCACACATACGAAACGCAGACTGCGCTCCAAAACGGACGCATCGAATTAAATCTTCAACAGACTCGCAACAATGAAATTCTCGAATGGCTTGAAATCATCTTTACCTGATAAGGAATAATCATGCTCAACAATCCTCATCGTCGTTTCAATGCGCTCACCGGTGAATGGGTGCTCGTCTCACCGCACCGTGCCAAGCGTCCATGGCTCGGGCAGGTCGAAAAACTTTCGCCTGAGAAACTGCCCGATTATGACCCGACTTGTTATCTCTGTCCGCGCAACGAACGGGCGGGCGGAGTCTTCAACCCGGATTACACAAATGCCTACGTGTTCGAAAATGATTTCGCGGCGCTGCTGCCT
>JAYUGV010000178.1:0-10793 GCA_043767565.1 Anaerolineales bacterium | reverse complement strand
GGGTGTTCTTGTATTCAAGATATTGATCATTATAGTTTTCCCAGGCAGTCTGGCGTGCCTTACGGTCGGACCCGTTGAGGATGGCATCGAAGGTGCTTTGGGTTAACTCTACTTTTTTGTTTTGGCTGTTCTGCGCAGGCTTGAATTTAAAATCGGCATTTGCCAGCATTGTGGCGGTGTTGCCGGTGCTGCCGAACGGATCGCGCAACATGCCGAGCAGTTCCTCCACCTCCGCAGTGCGGACGTGCGTCTGCTTGCGGAAGAGATCATAGAAGTAATGCTCATATAACCGCATGCGTGGATTGTCTTTGATCCACTGCCGTAACTTGGTCTCACCGATGGTCAATAGTTCAGGGTCAATGAATGACGTCGCCGCGCCGACTTGTGCCAGCGCGCTCATGGCTTTGCTGTTCAGCGCTGCGCCCGCCTGATCGGCAGTGTTCACCGCGCTCGACATGGTGGCATACACTCGCACTTTTGCGGAGCGTTCAGAAAGCGCCTCGATCGCATTCATGGCTTCCATGAATGTATAGGGACTCTCGCCGAGATGTCCTTGATATTTTTTGATCGCAGGCAGACTCTCGATAATGCTTTTGGCTTCTGCATCGAAGGCTTCAGGTGAAGCAAAGACGCTTTCGGAATTCCAGGTTTGATTCTTTTTGACTTTGGTGCGGGGCAGGGGAGTGGGCATGTTGGGTCTCCTTTTCGGGTTTGACCCAAGTGTAGTACAAAAATGCCAGACACCGGAAGGCAGTTGCACTTCCGGCGTCTGGCACCAACGAACAAATCTCTTTCCCGTCTACTCTGACCCTAAAGGGTGCTTCGCGAAGGGGAGAAGTCAAAACCATCCTTGCACAGAGCTTTTGCTTTGCAGATGTCCGCGCCAGCGGACAAGATAGGACTCAACACCCTGCCCGTTCCTTTAGGAAAGGGGCAATGCATCACGCCGAAAAATCGCCATCATCGGAGAAAGGTCTCATTCCTCACCCCCTCTTCGCGCGGTCTCCCCTTCCTTTTTCTATTATCGTGGATCGAGCTGCCATTTCAACACTCAATGACCGACAAACGTACTCAAGGTTAACAGGATCATATAAGTAGGTCCGAAAACGAAGGCATATAAAAGCACATAACCCATGCACATACCGAAGTCGTTGTTCCCGTCCCCGTTGCCCTGACCCACGCATAACGGTGTGGCGTTCAACGCGGTCATAACTAATAGCGCCAATAGCACTGCCAATATTCCTGCCGCTATGCTCCACATCCACGGCTGGCGCAACCTGAATTGACGAAACACAGGTGGCAGGCTAAAACCGAATATCAAACTGCCTCCCAATAAAGCGGACGCAACCATCAAGTTGGTTTTCCAATAATAACCTGCATAGGTTGTTGAGAGCGCCGTTGCAAAGAAGAGCGTGCTTGGCAAAGCCGTGAACACAGCGGATGTGATGCGCTGGATGAATGACATAACGTAGCCTCCACCACTACTATACTGGGGAAGCGCTGTCAGACTCTGTCAACGTGCGCCAAACCCTATCAGGGATCACCCTGCATCCCACGGTGCGACTCCACGCCCACCGCCTCTTAACGACCCGTGAATTGACTCTGCCAACTCAGGCATGATCTCTGCTGTAGCCGCCAGCAAACCGAAACACCCCGCGATCATCATGTCACCGAATGGGACGGCGAAATACGGGCGCAGACTCTCCCTCTCCCCTCGGGAGAGGGTAGGGGTGAGGGCAAACATACTCCGCCTTGGACCCGTCACCACCACATCGAATTCATCCTTCCCAAATTCAAATTGCTCATCCGAATAGATCAATGCCCCATGCCCCATATCATCAAAAACATCTTGATGTTTCAAAGAGCCATCGGCTAATCTTCTCAATAACGATTCGAGTTTTGCCAGATCGATCTCGCCAGTGTGATGTTCAAAGACGCCCTCGATTCCTTTTTCACCCAAACGAAATGCTAATGTATGAAAATTCCCTACATTGCAAATGATCTTCTGCTTACGCCTCGTAACGACTGGATCGAAGTCCACGCCTAACACCGCCGCCGGAGCCGTATCCATCACCACCAGCGGACAAGGCAAACCTCCCGCCGAGTCTGCTACAGATTGCAGGCGAGTCATTATCTTTGGAATGTGATTTGAAAGATACGCAAAAGCAGAAAGTGAATTCTTTTCTTTAATTCTTTCATCCAGATAATCAAAACGAAATTGCCGATCTGAAATCCCCGCTGGTGCATTGCCGTGATCGAACACCGCCACAGCAACCGCGCCTAGATCTTTAAGTGAAACACCGTAATCTGAAAATGTCTTGGAGATCAATTCGAAATCAAAATCCCTCAGCTCCAGACGCTCGACCTTCGACGTTAGACCTTTGATCTCATCATCTGAAACGATCTTGATCCCCAACGCCTCCACTTTATCCAATTCATCATTCAACGTCGTCGCAGCGGAGGGCGTCATATACACGGGGATCCCCGCGCGGGCGTATTCTTCGATCGCCCAGGCTGAGGGTCCGCCGCCCATTTGATGTCCAGTGAGCAGGATCGGGGTGCGAAGCTGAAGCGTCTGCTTGAGACGGCGATGAACCATCATGGTCGGCGAAGGCAGCACGAGTTTGAATCCGTTCTCGATGTCGAGATCCGAATCGTAAAGAAAAATATCTTGCGTGCCAGTGCCGATGTCTACGGTAAGAATTTTCATGGATCATCCATTGCTCAAGCCGCCGTCCTCGGCGGCGGGGACTCTGCCGAGGAGCAGTGTCAGACCTATACCTCTATCCCCAGCCAAATGCGGATGAAATATCCGATGATGAAAGAGAATGTCGCCACGCTGAGACTCAACCCAGCCATCTCGAGAAAACGCTCTTTGAACGATTCGTCTTTTGCGACTGAAATATAGTAATTGAATATTGCGATGATGATGACCGCCGTAATGAGCGCAATGCCTAGATCGAGATAATAATTCTCGAAGAGCAAGTATGGCAAGACAAGGAGTATCACGGTGCCAATATATGCGATGCCGGTATAGATCGCGGCGCGCACGGGATGCTTGTCGGTCTTCTCTGAACGAGTGGATAAATATTCTGAGGCTGCCATCGACATCGACGCGGCGATACCGGTGATGAGACCTGAAAGGGCGATCAGTTTTTGGTTTTGCAGAGCCAGTGTTAACCCGGCGAGCGCACCGGTGAGTTCAACCAACGCGTCGTTCAGACCAAGTACGATGGAGCCTGCATAACGCAGGCGCTCTTCATCCAACAATCCCACAAGTTGTTGTTCATGCAACTCCTCCTCATGTTTAAATATCGCGGCTTCAGGGATGACTGCCGTGATCTCATCGTAATCTTTTTGCACATTTTTCTCAGTGCGTTCCATCAGCTTGATGCCAAACGTAAAACCAAAGATGCGGCTAATCAGGTAAAACGTCCACATGGTGATCAGGTTGGGTGACACATCCTGCCCCGAATATAGCTTCAAGCCTTCATAATGACGCAATTCATCAGCTGCGATCTGGGCCACGATCTTTGCATTCTCAGGCGATCTGATCGTGGCTGCCAGACGTTTATAAATGTGATGTTCCGTGATCTCGATCCGTTGAAAAAAGATCACCTTCTTGCGAATGTCTTCGCTGATGGGCATACTAATGTCTCCTTGATGGAAAATGTTCGAGGGTATTGTAAGCGATTTTGTATGCAAAAAAGATGCGCTCGTGACGCATCTTTTTGTAGCCGTTTAGGGTTCATGAAAATATAAGTTCCGTCACTCCCTAACAAGACGATGTCTTTGCGAGGGGCTCTTGTTCTTGCCCGAAGCAATCCCGCTTTACAATACGGAGATTGCTTCGCCGCCCAAAGGCAAGTGCGGCGGCTCGCAACGACATCGCGGAAAGTTATTTATTTTCTGACCCTCAGGCTTTTTGTAGAATAAAGTGCCAGTATTTTCGATGATCGAGGTGTGGCTTGTCTTCCTCAGGTGAATGCGGCACCAGCCCTGCCAGGTGATAGGACATTTTGTGCATAATACGCGGCGCGTATCTACGCACCATGTCAATCCGCCGTTCTCGATCCAGTTCCATTGCTTTCAATACGTTATTCGTGATCTCTTCCTCTTTGACCATCTTTAATCCCATGTTGCGCAATTGCGCCCGCCAGACCTCAACTTTTTCCTCATAACGCAGGTCGGTATAAAGAAAAAAACCATGCGGCTTGAGCACACGTTGTACGTGTTCGAAGAATTTTGTGATATTGGGATAGTAAAGCGAAGCCTCCACATTCACAACCACATCAAAGGAACTATCAGGGTAGGGGAGCGCCTCGGCGTTGCCGTGTTCAAAGGATAGTCCATGCAGTTTGTAGTGATTGCGGCAAAACTCGATCGCCCGCGTGGAAAAATCCAGGCCTTTGTAGGATCTTGGTTTGAAATGTTGCATAATAAAATGCGCCCCACCGCCTCGCCCCGAACTGACTTCGAGCGCATCCGCATTCTCCCAGTTGATCGACTTGGCGATGTGATGATACAACTGCAGCGGATAGCGATGATGCTCATCTTCAGCTGAAAGCGCCAGCGCTGCATGATCTCCATTGTAGGCGGCGTACCCAAAGTTCATGAACACCGCGCCTTTATCCTGCACCCTTGCTGAAAGATACTCGTACAACGCTCGAGTCAGTACACTCTTAATTCCAGGGAAATGATGAAACAATACCTTATTAAGCATTTCGCCTCCTTTGAAACTCAGTGGATTTTGGTAGATAACTCAGTTGCTGCCTTTCCCTAGATTCTCGCCGTTATCCGACTGAGAACCCTCACCACTTCGACAGGCTCAGTGTAGCGCCTGCCTCTCCCACCGGGAGAGGGGGGAAACCGTCTTAAAAGGGGTGAGGGGATCATTAATGATCAAGGTGGCAACTTGGGTTAGATACTACAACCCGCTGATCTGGATTACGCCTCGTTCCTTCTTTTTAGCTGTTTCCGTTTACTAGAGATGATCCACACTCTAGCCTTCCATTCTGCGATATTGAAATTGTGATTTGTACAGCCTTTGAGTAGGTATATAATGAACACCATAGTGTTGGGAATTTTTTAATCGTAAGCTCCGGATGATCAAAATATTATTCCTTGCGGTGTCGCTGTAAAGGTTGGCGGTTTTTGGCAGTAAATGAACTTGAAATGGCAGTCGAGTCTTGCCATTATGAGAATGTCGTTATACCCTACTTTAAAAAGGAGTCTACAATGAAAACACGAAAGACAAGTTCCCTGTTTTCGGCATTATTGATAATCATGTTTGTTCAGTTAGCATGCAGTCTCTCGGCACCGGAGCCCACCTCCACCCCCGCGTCTACAAATACGCCCCAGCCGACGGCAACCATCACACTGACCCCCACCAATACCCCCCGACCGTCCCCAACTCCCCGACCCACAAAAACACCCAACCTGGCAGCGACCGAACGTATTGAGGGCTTCAACGCAGAAACTCAGGGCTACTTTGATAAAGGTTACCTCAAAACAACTGCTGGAAAGATAACAGAAGTCGATAACTTCACATACGACTGGGCGCAATTGGGTTGGTATAACTGGCAGCAATTAAACACCAAGACCAGTGACTTTTATATGACCGCTCACTTCAAATGGTCCAGCGCTTTTCGTAACGCGGAGGAATCTGGCTGTGGATTTATTTTTGCCATTCAGGAAAATGGCGATCACTATGCGGTCTTTCTGGATAGAAGCGGTATCGTCTTCCTCAATGCCGATCAGACCTCCGGCTATTCCAAAGATGTTGGTTTAACCCGCGGTACCGGGCGTGTGAAATTCGATAACCCTGCCGATAAACCGGTGGAAGCAGATTTCACAGTGATCGTCAACGACACCTATACTTATGTGATCGTAGATGGCGAAGTGGTTGGAGAATATACCCTGGCACAGAGCAAGATCCTCAAGGGCAACCTTGGGCTTTCGCTGCTTTCAGGAACCAATAAAGATTATGGCACGCGCTGTACGATGACCGATATCCACATCTGGACGCCGACCAAGTAAATACGGTGAAGTAGATCGAAAGCGGGGCGGGCTCTCAGTGTTTATGACTTGGAGTCCGCCCTGCTAAAATAAGACCGAAAATATCCAACCGGGGTTATAAAACGTATATCCCTTTGCAAACCAGGGGGGTAGGTGTATCATATTCTAGACCGAAATCCACCAGATTTTTCAGGAGTAATACATGTCCAACCCTGCGCTGACGGAAATTCTCGCCAGCTATGTCCCCAAGCTGATCCAGAAGCGTGTGATCGCCGACCCCTCGCCGATCGAAGCGCCGGTTTCAGAGGATCTTCAAGCCGCAATCCTTTTTGCGGATATTTCAGGTTTCACACGCCTTACTGAACGCCTCGCTGAAAAGGGACCCACCGGGGTCGAGTCCCTGGCACGCATCCTCAACGAATACTTCGGACAATTAATCGACATCATCCACGAATACGGTGGGGACGTGGTGAAGTTCGCGGGTGACGCCGTGATCGCCGTTTGGAACATCGCATCTGACTCAGGGACGGCTGTTCCTGTTTCGAGAGCCGACCAGTGGCAATGGACGATGCGCGCCGCTGAATGTGCGCTCAAGGTCCGTGAACGCCTCTCCAACTATCAAGCCGAAGATGCAGCTCTTTATCTTAAGCTGGCTGTCAGTTCTGGCAGTATCACCACTGCCCATGTGGGCGGTGTCTTTAACCGTTGGGAGTTCCTGCTTACAGGCAACCCGCTGGTTGAATTGGGCATCGCCAACGGACTTGCGCAGGCGGGTGAGATCATCGTCACGCCTTCTGCCTGGCGCTTGATCCGCAATGACAGTATTGCCGAGCTGGTCGAATTCGAGCTTAAAGATGCCATCGCCCAGGGCGGGCGGCTCAAAGAATTGAATAAGCCTTCTTCGATCTTCACCACCAGCCCAAAGATCGTGATCCCTGATTCTGCTGAAAATTCATTGCGTGCCTATATACCGGGCGCCATTATCAACCGTCTTTCTGCTGGTCAAAGCAGTTGGATCGCAGAGTTACGGCGCGTGACTATTCTCTTTATTAATTTGCCGGGCATCGACCAGCATACTGAACTTGCCGAAGCTCAGAATCTGGCGCGCCTTGTTCAGCGTTCGGTCTATCGCTATGAGGGCAGTATCAACAAGATCAATGTGGACGATAAAGGGATTACGATCATTGCTGCTCTGGGAATGCCGCCGTTCTCCCATGAAGATGACCCAACGCGCGGCGTGCAGGCAGCGCTTATGATCCGTAAGGAATTGGAGGGATTAAAGTTTCGCAGCAATATCGGTGTGACGACTGGCAGGATCTTCTGCGGATCGATCGGTAATGATTCCCGCCGTGAATATACGATCATTGGGAATGCCGTCAATCTCTCAGCCCGTTTGATGGGGGTGGCGAGTCATCAAGACGAGATCATCGCCAAGTTTGGGATCGCGATCCTGTGCGATCGCGCTACATACGATAGCGCCAAAGATGCAGTGGAGTTTGAGGCTCTGTCGCCTCAGCAGGTCAAAGGTCGGACGGATGCGGTGGAGATCTTCCATCCATTGGACTTAAAGAAGAGTGTCATCCGTCCCACGACTGAATTGATCGGACGTCAGGAAGAAAAGACCATGATCGCGAATGCTTTGCAGGAGTTATCGCGCGGCGTGCCGCATCATACGATAATTTTGCAGGGCGAGGCGGGCATCGGGAAATCGCGTTTGTTTGAAGACCTCGTGCGTCAGGCTGAAACCCTGCGCGTGAATATGTATAACGGCGGCGGCGACCCGATCGAAAAATCAACTTCGTATCATGCCTGGCGCCCGATCTTTAATAAGATCTTCAAGGTCGAGGACTTGCTCGCGAAGGTTGATACAGTAGATGAAGCCCGCGCTGTGATCGAAAAACGCGTGGCGGATATCTTGAACGCGATCGACCCTGACCTGGTGCGCTATATGCCATTGCTGGATGTGATTCTGCCAACGCAGATCCCAGATAATGACCTGACCTCGGCGATGACCGGCGAGATCCGCGGCGGCAACATCCGTGAAATGTTGACGCGTATTCTTTCACATGCCGCGAGCATTGCGCCGTTGTTGATCGTGATGGAGGATCTGCACTGGTTCGATTCAGCTTCGTGGACATTGTTGGTGGACGTGCAACAAAAAGTTCGCCCGATCCTGTTGATGTTGAACACCCGTCCGCTTGCTGACCCGGTGCCTGTGCAGTTCAAACAATTGCTCGATGATCCCGATGCGCGGCTGGTCAAACTCGAAGCGATGATGTTGGATGATGTGGAAGCGCTGGTGTGTCAGCGGTTGGGTGTGAAATCTGTTCCGGCAATGCTCGGCCGGTTGATCCGCGAAAAATCAGAAGGGCATCCGTTCTTTGCAGAAGAACTGGCTTATGCATTGCGTGAGTCTGGCGTTCTGATCATTGAAGATCAAGTCTGCAAGATCCATCCGCGCTTTATGAACTTTGAAGACCTGACCCTGCCGGATACGCTACAAGCCGCCATCACCAACCGTATTGACGGGTTGAACCCTTCACAACAATTGACCTTGAAAGTGGCGAGTGTGATCGGGCGCATCTTTTCCTTCCGCGTGCTGGAAGCGGTGCATCCCATTGAAAATGACCGGCAGGCGCTGCCTGATTATATGGAGACCCTGACGCGTTTGAGTTTGACCCTGGTCGAATCAGAAGCGCCTGACCTGGCTTATATCTTTAAGCATGCTGTTACCCAGGAAGTAGCGTACAACCTGATGTTATATTCACAGCGCCGCCAATTGCATCAGGCGGTGGCAGAGTGGATCGAACATAGTAATGAACGGAATCTCGAATCCTATTATCCATTGCTTGCCCATCACTGGACGCAAGCGGCGGAAGCGCATGATGCCGCGCGGAATGAACATGCCATCACGAAGGCGGTGGAATATCTCGAAAAAGCCGGCGAGCAGGCCATGCAGAACTATTCCAATAAAGAGGCGGTGCAATTCTTCAACGCGGCACTGGAGTGGCACGCCAAACTTCCAAATCCCGATGACCGTGTTCTATTACGCCGCCATCAGCTGCGCAGAGCTCACTGGCACGGCCTGCTTGGACTGGCTAATTATGGTTTAGGCTCACTGCCTGAGTGTGATAAGCATGTGCGCGAGGCGCTGAAATTGCTGGAGAGTCCTCTGCCCAGGTCAAACGCTCAGTTTGCATTTGGCTTGGTTCCGCAGATCGTGCGTCAGGTACTTCATCGTAACTTCCCTGCCCGTTATGTTGGGTCGGTTAGCGGCGCTGAAAGAGAAATTGCGCTCGAGGTCTCCCGGCTTTACGAATTGATGTCGCGCATCTACTTCTATTCCAGTGAAACACTGCCCATCATCTATACGGTTTTGAGTTTCTTAAATGCCGCTGAAAAAGCAGGCACTTCCCCAGAGCTCGCAACTGCCTATGCCAGCACGGGTGTCCTTGCCGGTTTTGCTCAACTGCATAAACTTGCCGAAACTTATGTGGACCGCGCGCTCGCCGTGGCACGAGCTGTAAACCAGCCCTCAAACTTGACCACTGTGAATGTGGTAACGGGCGTATATCAGATCACGGTTGGCAAATGGGACGAAGTGCGCCAAAAAGCAGAGACTGCCAAAGCCTTGTGTGAGCAGTTGGGTGACTCACGTCAGTGGGGTGACAGCATGGTATTGATGGCAGAGAACGCACTGATCTCTGGTGATGCTCAATTTGCACGTGCCACGCAGACTGTCATGCTCGAGGACGCGCGCCGTAGGAATAATCCGCTTCATACTGGCTGGGGTTTGCTTGGAGTCGCAACGAGCGATGTCCGGTTGGGGAATGATGCGCTGGCAGTCTCCATGTTGGAAGAGACTTTGCAGATCCTGGAGGTCTTGCCGAATTTTGCATCCTCCATCAACACGAATGGAGAACTTGCCCTCGCATACCTGCGGTTGGGCGAAAAAGAAAAAGCGTTGGCGCATGCGGGTCGCGTGCTCGACCTGGCGAAAGGCAAATCACCAACAGTGTACGCACTCAATATTGGATTTGCCTCCGCCGCGGATGTATGTTTCCATCTGTGGGACGCTGCGCTTCATTCGCCGGGCGGGCTTGATCCTGAACAACTAAAGGACTCAGCGCTGAGAGCGATCAAACTGATGCAAGCCTATGAGAAGATCTTCCCGATCGGTCAATCAGTGACGCCGTATTATCAGGGTTGGTATGAATGGCTGACCGGCAAACGAGAAGCCGCGATTAAGTTATGGCATAAGGGCTTGGCTGCCGCGCTGAAATTCAACATGCCGTATGAAGAAGGTTTGATCCGGGTCAAATTAGGCTCGCATTTGAAAGATGACTCACAAAAAGCTCATTTTGAGCGTGCCATTCAGCTTTTTGAGAAAATGGGCTTAGTCCACGAATTGAAATCCGCGCGCTCTGAAGCCTTAAGCTCTGGTTTCAAAGATCTGGCGTAGCCCTGCTCGTTGTGCAGAGAACTCATGATCGTATAACAACTGGATTGCGAGTTGGTCCCAGTCTTTTTTGTGATAATACAATAGACTTTATCGGAAATTAAATTGGGACGCTGACGCGAAGCGCGCTGACAAACGTAGATTTTCTTTTTTTGAATCAGCGAAAGTCAGCGTCCAAAAATTGGCTCTTTACTTATTACCGATAAAGTCTAATACCTATATTCAGTAGATCACGAAAACGTAGTAACGACTTTAGTCGTTCGGCTAAAAACGATTACTGGAAGGATGCAGCTACTTTGCTGTGAACGCTTTGAAA
>JAYUGV010000177.1:0-10798 GCA_043767565.1 Anaerolineales bacterium | reverse complement strand
CTGCGATTAACCCAATTGGCGATTTATATAAGACGCAAGTCCGTCAACTCTCGCAAGCAGTCAACGTCCCTGCGCCGATCATTGATAAGCCACCTTCGGCTGATCTATGGGAAGGTCAGACTGATGAAAAGGAATTGGGTTTTACCTATGAAGAAGTGGATAAATTGTTGTACCTATTGGTAGATCAGCGTTACAGCCCCCAGGAATGTATTGAAGAGGGGTTTAATGAAAAGTTCGTTAATTCTGTGATCACGCGCATCCGTCGCAATCAATTTAAGCGCATGATGCCGCCAATCGCGAAGCTAAGCAATCGCACGATAGGATACGACTTCCTATATTTGAGAGACTGGGGAACGTAGAAATAGCGAGAAAGCAAAAAGCAGAAGGCAAATATATCGTCTTCTGCTTTTGATGTTAAGACCAAGTAGAAGGGTCATTGATCAAAATGCTTCATATTCCGCCTGCGCTAAAACATCGCAACTTTGCCTTGATCTGGAGCGGCTTATTGATCTCCATGATCGGCACGCAAATGCAGCAGTGGGCTTTGTTTTGGCATATTAGCCAATTGAGTAAGGACCCGATCGCTGTGAGCGTTGTGGGTGGTGTCCGGTTTGCGGCAGTTTTATCCTTCTCCTTGGTGGGCGGCCTGGTGGCAGATCGTTATAACCGCCGCTCAATTCTCTTCTTCACGCAATCCACTGCGATGTTGATCGCAGTGATCCTGGGAGTCTTGACCCTTATTGGCAAAATACAGCTTTGGCATATCTATCTATTGACCGGTATTCAGGCGGCAGCGATGGCGTTTGACCTACCGGCGCGTCAGGCGCTTGTCCCTAATCTGGTGCCGCGTGATATTCTGCCGAGTGCATTTTCTCTGCAATCCATTGCGTTTAATACCGGCGCGATCGTTGGCCCAGCTTTGAGCGGAATTGTGATCGGCTACCTCGGGCAGGAAGCTGTTTACTTCTTCAATGCGGTTTCATTCTTGGCTGTCATCTTTGCCCTCATTGCATTAGGGGATATTCCACAGCAGCAGAGTGAGATCAAACGCGGATTCAAAGCTGCCTTGGGTGATATTCGAGACGGTGTGCAGTTTATCCGCAACCAGCCTTTGATCCTCTCAACCATGATCCTTGATTTTATTGCCACTTTCTTTTCATCAGCCAATACACTGCTCCCGTATTTCGCGCAGAATGTTCTACATGTAGGGGAGGTGGCATATGGTTGGCTGGCATCCGCACAATCTGTAGGAGCCGTGAGCGTTGGGCTGATCGTCTCACAGTTCAACCACATCCGCCGTCAAGGACCTCTGATCTTTGGCGCGGTGGTGGTCTTTGGCTTGGCAACCATCCTATTTGGGTTTTCCCATTTATATGCATTGGTCTTTATTGCACTGGTGTTGATCGGCGCAGCCGATTCCATAAGCACCATCATTCGTAATACGATCAGACAACTAAACACGCCCGATGCCTTGCGCGGACGAATGACCAGCATCAACCAGATCTTTTTTATGGGCGGGCCACAACTCGGTGAGATCGAAGCGGGTGCCGTTGCGCAGTTTTTCGGTGTCCCATTTGCGATCATCAGCGGCGGGATAGGGACTATTCTAGGCGCCTGGCTGGTGGCTTCCATTTGGCCCGCGCTCGTCCGCTACAATGGCGATGAACCAAACTCCGCTGATTAACGCGAACCTTACGATTTCCGTACGATTGCCGGACGTTCCCAGTTTTTGGTGTTGACTTGACCATTGAACAGTACTATACTCGCGGCATTGAGGTAAATGTCCAATGCGATTAGATACCTACAAGAAACCACATACATAGCTGAAAAGCACGCGCCTATTTGCGTGCTTTTTTTATTTCAAGCCCGTGCGCTACTCTGAAAGAAGCACGCGGGACAATCCCAAAAGGAGATAAATAATGGACTACGGACTGATCGGCAAGCGCGAGAAAGCAAAACGTTACGCGGAGGAACGCAACAGGTTCCTCTTCAACAAATTTGACCTTACGTTTCATGGTGATAATAACAACCACCATGTAACGTTTGATAGCGGTGTTTATGGTTGTGATTGTGAATTCTTTGTGACGCATCATCGTTGCGCCCACACCATGGCTCTCGAAATATTACTGCAAGGCATGGTCCCTGAAACGGTAGAAGAATAAGCCGAAAACTAAACCTGTCAAACTGCCCTCTAGTTACTGGAGGGCAGTTTCTTTTAAATTTGATTGGTAAGGGTTGCTGCCTTGAGTCTATCCTTAAGTGGAACTATAAGATCTCATGAGAAAACTGCAAAACGAAGTTTTATCGATTAAAATTTAGACACAATGACCAAAATCTCCCGACGCGACTTTCTAAAACTTGGCGGTGTAAGTCTGGGTAGTTTAGCCTTCACGCCATCCCTGAATCACCTATTTGACTTTGATGACAGCAGTATGATTCGCGTTGCCACAACTTCTGTGAGCGTGCACAGCCAGCCAGATGACCAAAGCCGGATCGTTTCTACCTGGATGCGCGATGAACTCGTTCATACCTATGGTGAAGTGACAGCAGCAGCGCCAACCTATAATCCAGTCTGGTATCGTGTCTGGGGCGGATATATGCATCGTGCCCGCCTGCAGCGCGTGAAGATGATCTACAACCAAACCTTGCCAGCCCTTGAAGAAGGGACGCGCCGCCTCGTCGAAGTCACCGTGCCGTATACCGAGCCATGGCGTTATACAAAGATCTACAACTGGCAGAAACTTGGCTTTCGTTTGTATTATGGTTCTGTGCATTGGGTCGAAGCGATCGAACCAGGTCCGTTTGGTGAACAGTGGTATCGTATCTACGATGACCTTACAGGTTTCCCTTACTACGTCAACCCGTTGCACATTCGTCCCATTCCATTATCTGAACTTACGCCAATAACCCCTGAGATCCCACTTGAAAAGAAGCGGATCGAGGTTAATTTAACAACACAGACTCTAACTGCCTACGAATACGATAAACAGGTTTTGAAAACTTCCATTTGTTCAGGTATCCCCGGCGGACCGCGCGGCGCTAATGGAATCCCTACAAAAACTCCCAGCGGCGACTTCCGCATCATGGATAAAATGCCAGCCAAACACATGGGCGATGGCAATCTCTTTGCCGATGCCGACGATTATGAGCTCCCCGGCGTGCCGTGGACGAGTTTTTTCACATCACAGGGGCATGCCTTTCACGGCACCTATTGGCACGAGAACTTTGGCGTCCCCATGAGTCACGGCTGCATCAACATGCGCACCGAAGAAGCCAAGTGGTTATTTCTGTGGGTACTCCCACCGCACGAGATTGGGAAGACCTTCAATCGCGGTTACGGCACACTCGTGCAAATCCACTACTAAACATTATGCCAACCATTAATTGGACAGGGAAGCATCTTTCCCAGCCGGAGCCCGCTTCTCTTATTCAAGATTCAATTATCTACCCGAACGGACTTGGCTATCCCAAAGCTCAGCCTAATAATCATTTAATTCTCGGCGATAACCTGACCATCATGGCAGCGTTATTACCCAAGTACGAAGGGCGGATCAATTTGATCTATGCCGACCCGCCATTCTTCACCAACCGAAAATTCACCACGCGCATTGGTCGCGGCGAAGATTCCCGCAAGCCCGATGAATGGCAGCTTGCCGAAGGCTATCACGACAACTGGTTCGACCTGGATTCATATCTGGATTTTCTGTATCAGCGCCTTGCTTTGATGTATCGTCTGCTGGCTCCCAATGGCACGCTCTATCTTCATCTGGATTGGCATGCTGACGCCTACGCTCGCCTAATTCTCGATGAATTCTTCGGCGCAGACAATTTGTTGAATGAGATCATCTGGGCGTATCACGGGCCCTCACCGATTCGTAGTGCCTTCAATCGCAAGCATGACACAATTCTCGCTTACGTGAAAGGCAAAGATTACACTTTCAACGCTGATGCAGTGCGTGAACCTTATAACCAAAACACTATAAATACATTTAAATCTTCACGCAAGGCTGGGTTTGGAAAAATCCCTAACCTCGAGCGTGGCAAAGTTCCCGAAGATTGGTGGTATTTCCCCGTCGTAGCACGTCTGCATAACGAGCGCACGGGTTATCCCACCCAAAAGCCGGCTGCTCTGCTTGAGCGCATCGTTCTTGCATCATCAAAGCCCGGTGACATTGTCGCGGACTTTTTCTCAGGCTCTGGCACCACTGCATTTGCCGCTGCAAAGCATGGCCGAAATTTTGTCGCCTCCGATCAAACCTTTCGCGCGCTTCATACGACCCGTGGCCGGTTAACTAGTACTCAAGCTTCGTTCTCATTTGAGCGCGATACGTCTTTGAAGTTTCCACTTCTCTCACCACCCAAAACCACAAAAGCAAAATCAGCCAATGGCGTGATCTCTCTAGAGACCAAGCTTGATCTGGATTATTGGGAGGTGGACCCGGCTTGGGATGAGAAAATCTTCAAGAGTATCGCGCAGGTAAAACGTCCGGTAAGAAGCGGGGAACTTCCTCTTGCATTAAAAATAAAAACCGGAGGCAATGTCTGCATCCGGTTTGTCAGTGTTGCGGGGAAACACTATCAACTAAACATCTAAGCGATATCCAACACCGCGAATGGTCTTGAGGAATCTGGGATTGTCGGGGTCAAGTTCAATGGCGCGGCGCAGCCATGAGATATGCACATCAAGTGTGCGTGTATCGCCGGTGTAATTGGTTTCCCAAACTTTTTTGAACAATGCTTCGCGCTCAACCACTTCACCATGCTTGTCCATCAAAATATTTAATAGTGTAATTAAACGAGGCGTGAGCTTTGTGCTCTTACCGAGACACTTCACGCGGCGATGTTCAATGTCCAAACGAATGGGACCGACACTGACCATATTATTGCCGTCGCCAGGCATGAGTGCTTTCACGCGATTAACAAGCTTTTGAACGGTAAAAGGCAATGCCAGCACCGAATCGGCTAATTCTTTGTCAACGGGTTTTTCTTTTTCAAGAATTAAAATGATCGGCAATTTCGGATCTTTTTTGCGAAGCGATAAACAAATCCGAATTCCGGTGCTTCGTAGAGAAGCCGCATTAATCACAACCATGGCAGGATTGATCTGCTTAAGCTTCGATACGGCTTGACTGCCGCTCTGAAAGGAGCGAATATCAAATCCCTTCTTTTGCAAATCAGTTGCAAAAGAAGGGATTTCTGCATGTCGCCCTTCGATGATTAGGAGAGTGGTCTTTTTCATTTGTCCAATAAGTCCGATGAATAAATACGATGGATGTCTTTGTTACAATGGAGTCATTATACCTTAAATCTTAACAAAAGTTTTCTTGCAAGCTCATTGAATTTTTAAGGTGACGCCGATTAAACTACAAACCGCAAATATTATCAAGATATGTCATGTGATATTCGTACCACCCGCTTTAATGAATATTGGTATTGATTGTTCTTGACTTGCGCGTGTCAACTATGGTAATATCGGCGGGCTTCACTACGATGCGGGGTGGAGCAGTGGCAGCTCGTCGGGCTCAACCACAGGAGGAACGTTTACAAGTGAATACAAAACACAAAGGAGATATTGCAGAACAAGCTACAGTCCTCGAAGCTCTGAAACGTGGTTGGGGTGTTTTACGCCCAATTGGCGATAATCAACCTTATGATTTGATTTTCGATGTTTCGGGCACGTTGATTAAAGTGCAGGTGAAATGTGCATGGTTTGATGAGTCGTCTCAAAATTACGTCGTTGATAATCGTAGAACGAAAACCAATCGGCGAGTAATGATTAGAAACGAGTATGATGAATCAGATTTTGATTTTGCGCTTGTTTACCTGCCGGATTGCAATTTGTTTTATATATTTCCTGTGAACGTGTTCATTAGCTACGGCAGTGAAATACACATGGTCGAAGCTGAAAAACGTCAACGAAAACCTAAATCCAGTGAATATCGTGACGCTTGGAATTTACTCCTGCAATGGGCGGCGGATGAGGAAACTCATTCGTGATTACTTGCCAAACTCGGGGAAGCCTGTAAAATGGTAATCCCGAACCAAGCTCTGAAAGAAATTTCAGAGAAGGTGTAGAGACTTGATGGCAAGCACCCTACCAAATAATGTTGAGGGTGAAGGGAAAGTCCAGACCACAAACTGAAGTAAGATCAGGCGGCGAAAGCCGAAGTGGTACGCATAACCCGAAGGTCGCAGGTTCAAATCCTGCCCCCGCTACTAACAAAAAGACCACGACATTATGTCGTGGTCTTTTTGTTTCTGCTGATATTTGCAGTGCAAGTCATCAGGTCTTCAACTCACGGTGGAGTTTCAAATCGCCGAGTTGATCGAAACTTCCTTCGGGTAATTTTCCATTCCCGTAAATTGGGAACGTATGTCCTGAGTCGCGTAACTGCTTGAGTGTTTGCCCCAGCCCCAATGTGCCATACTCGCGCGTGCGTGAAGTGTGATCGAGATCGATCATTTCGGTCATAAAGGTTTGACTCGTTCCCGCTTCCTGTAAGACGCGTCCATCGGGATCGATGATCGTGGATCGTCCGCCGCCCCATTCGCCGATGCCATTGATGCTGAAAAAATAACATTGATTGAACAATGCATTGGCGCGCGCCATCACTAATTCAAGTTGACGGTCAGACGTGGGCGTCAGTGTGGGCTGAATGATGACCTCCGCGCCCATCCATGCAAGCTGCCTTGAGACTTCAGGAAACCACATGTCATAGCAAATGCACAAACCGAACCTGCCAATGTTGGGAATATCAAACACGCAAAACGAATCGCCCGCCGCTGTGCCCGCTTCATACGGCAGCCACGGGAACATCTTGCGATACTTTGCAACGATGTCGCCGTCGGGTGAAATGACGACCGAAGTGTTATACATTTTGTCGCTGTCGATCTCCCACATCGAGCCGGGGATGATCCATTTTCTGGTTTTGCGCGCCAGGGCACACAACCGGTCGGTCTGCGGTCCGGGTACGGGTCCGCTGTTCTTTTTCCACCAGTCTTTATTTTCAGGCGTCACGAACTGCACCAACCCCGGCACGACCAACTCATGAAATACGATCATGCTGACCCACGGAAAGCTCTTCTGAATGTTCACGACCACATCAGACATTTTCTTGAACGTTGCATCCGCATCCCAGCGTGCAACCGACATTTGTACTCCGGCGATTCCAAATAAACGACTCATGCTGGCTCCTCAATCAACAAAATGACATGCGACTTTTCTGGACGAAGCGCCGCTTCTTACTTCTCGTAAAGCTGGTTCGGTTTCTTGACAAATTTTCCGCCCCGCGGCGATTGGGCAGCGCGTGTGGAAGCGGCATCCGCTCGGCGGATTGACTGGACTCGGCACATTGCCTTCCAATACTTTCAATTCACGTTTGTTATCCACGACCGGCATGGGGATGGACCCAAACAAAGCCTGCGTATATGGATGTAATGGTTCATCATAAACAGCCTGTGCCGCACCCAGCTCAACTAACTTACCGAGATACATCACACCGATGCGGTCGCTAATATGCTGGACCACGTTCAGGTCATGCGAGATGAACAGATAGGTGAGTCCCAGCGATCGCTTGAGATCATCTAACAGATTGATGATCTGCGCCTGCACCGAAACATCCAATGCGGATGTGGGTTCATCCAGCACAATTAATTTTGGGTTCAACGCTAACGCCCGCGCCACCGCCACACGCTGACATTGTCCGCCGGACATTTCATGTGGAAAGCGGTCGAGATGTTGTTTGCCCAGCCCAACCTGTTCAAGCAATTCGATGACGCGCGGCTGGATTTCATGTTTTGCTAAAACATTGTGTGTGAGCAAAGGCTCGGCGATGATCTGCTCCACTTTAAACCGCGGACTTAACGATGAAAGCGGATTTTGAAAAACGATCTGCATTTGTCTGCGCGTTGGGCGCATATCGGTTTTAGTGATATGGGTTATATCTTTACCGTCAAAGAGCACCTGTCCGGAGGTGGGATCGATCAACCGCATGATCATCCGCCCGAGGGTGGTCTTCCCGCATCCAGATTCGCCGACCAGCCCCAACGTCTCGCCTGAAGCGATGGAGATGTCCACACCGTCCACAGCGTAGACGTAGCGCGTCGGACCGGAGAACCATCCGCCCGGCAGACGGAAATGTTTTTTGAGCGAGCGGACTTCAACGAGATCTGTCATTTGTTCACCAAAAAGCAGGCGCTTTTGTGTCCGTTGCTGAGATCGAATAAGGCGGGTGTTTCAGTGCTGCAACGGTCGAATGCAAATTCACAACGCGGCGCGAACGGGCAGCCCTTGACCGCACCAGGATCGGAGGGCACAGAGCCCGGTATCGCCGCCATCTTCCTGCCGCGTGAACCGGGGCGGGGAATGGCGTTCATTAATCCGCGCGTGTAGGGGTGTTGTGGATTCTCGAAGATATCTTTTGTAGTACCGATCTCAGCCACGCGTCCGGCGTATAGAACGGCGAGACGGTCACAGGTTTGCGCGACCACACCGAGATTGTGCGTGATAAGGATGACGGATATATCGAATTGCTTTTGAAGATCTCGCAATAGTCTTAGTATTTGCGCCTGGATGGTCACATCGAGGGCGGTGGTTGGTTCATCCGCGATCAACAATTGCGGACGGCACGAGAGCGCCATGGCGATCATCACGCGCTGCTGCTGCCCGCCTGAAAGTTGATGCGGGTATGAACTCAGGGTGCGGCTTATATCCGGCATGCCGACTGCGTCCAGCATTTCGCTGGCGCGCGCAGTTGCCTGTTTCGCGTTCAGGTCGGTGTGCTGGCGGATGACGCGCGTCATTTGAGCGCCGATTGAAAAAACAGGATTGAGCGATGAGGCTGGGTCTTGAAAGACCATCGCGATCTTGCCGCCGCGCACTTTTTCCATTTCAGCAGATGGCAGGTTGTGCAGGTTTGTCCCGTTGAAACTGATCGTGCCGTTCGTGATCTTCGCCGAGCGCGGGAGGAGTTGCAGCACTGAAAGCCCTGTGACGGTTTTTCCACACCCGGTCTCGCCAACCAGACCGAACACTTCGCCGCGTTGAACATCGAAGGAGATCCCGTTCAATGCCCGGAGCGTTCCACGCGCGGTCTTGAATTCGAGATCGAGATCTTTGACTTCCAGCAGAGCCGTCATTTGTATTGCCTCGGGTCGAAGATATCGCGCAGGGTATCGCCAACTAAATTGAATGTCAGCACAACTATGAATATCGCAATGCCTGGGAACGTCGCGATCCACCATTGTTCGAGAATAAAGCCGCGCCCTTCGCTGACCATCAAGCCCCAATCGGGGGAGGGCGGCTGGGTGCCGAGCCCCAGAAACGCGAGTCCGCCCATCGCGAGGATGACCGTCCCCATATCCACCGTGGCTTGGACGAGGATCGGGGAGATCGTGTTCGGCAATATATGACGAAAGATAATGACCGTTTCGCTCACACCCGCGGCTTGCGCGGCTTCGACAAAATATCTCTCCCTCAAGCCTATCGCGACACCTCGCGCAATGCGCGTGTACCAGGGCCACCATGATACGACAAGCGCAATGGCGGCTTTATCGAGTCCACGCCCCAAGGCGGATGCAATTGCCATTGCCAATAATAGCGATGGAAAAGCGAGGAACAAATCTGTGATGCGCATGATGACTTCATCAAGCCAGCCGCCTTTGTAACCAGCCAAAGCTCCCAGCGGAGCGCCGAGCAACACGGCGAAAAGCACTACACCAATCGGGATGATCAAAGCCGGGCGCGCGCCGACGATGATGCGGCTGAGAATATCGCGACCCAACTTGTCTGTGCCGAGCCAGTGCTCTGCGGATGGCGGTAATAATGTGTTACTGGCATGCGTCTTGCCTGCGCCTTCTTTTGGATAAGGCGCAATTTGATTGGCAAAAACTGCCAACAAAATGAACAGCACGATAATGGCTGTGCTGAACAGTGAGAGCGGTTCACGCAGGATCACAGAGAACACATGGCGCAGTGTGCGTGTGTTCTCAGATTCAACCGAAGTGATAACAGGGACAGCAGTCATAATTATTTCAAACTGATTCGTGGATCGACCCAAGCCTGAAGCAGGTCGACAATTAAGTTGATCAGAACATAACCCATCGAGCCGAAGAGCGTCATGCCCATGATGGCGGGGTAATCAAGATTCAACAACGAGCGGACCGTGAAGAGTCCCAGCCCGGGCCAGTTGAAAATGATCTCGACAAAGAATGTGCCAGTGAGCGCGAAAGCAAAGGTTAAACCGATCACCGTCAGGGTGGGGTTAATGGCATTCTTGAGGGCGTACAGATAGATAATGATGTATTGCTTGATACCGTATGCCCGCGCCGTACGGATGTAATCCTGCTCTAGAGTTTCGAGCATGGCCGCGCGCGTCATGCGGGCGATCAAACCCAGAGGATAGGCGGCAAGCGTTAAGGAGGGCAGGACGAGGTGGAGAAAAACATCTTTGAAAGTGATCCAGTTTGAAGTCACGAATGAATCGATGAGTAGGAAGTTGGTGATCTCCGTCAACGGATTCGTGAAGCGCAAGTCGCTAGTCACACGTCCGGCAAGCGGCAGAAGATGCAAATTGCGGAAAAAGACAATTTGAAGAATAAGTCCCAGAAAAAACGCTGGCATCGATACACCAGCAATTGAAAGAATGCGTACTGCCACATCCAATGGCTTGCCTTGCGAGCGCGCACTCAAAACACCCAATGGCACACCCAGTAGGATGGCAATGAACATCCCGGAAAATAGCAATTCCAATGTGGCTGGGATGCGCCCCGCAAGTTCTTCGGTGATGGGACGTTTGGT
>JAYUGV010000176.1:0-4340 GCA_043767565.1 Anaerolineales bacterium | reverse complement strand
CGCGGCTACTCAACCACCAAGGTTGGATTAAATAAAAACACGCCTCGTCCATGATGAGGACGACAAGCGTGTCGCGGTACCACCTCAATTCGCCTTTCGGCGCACTCTGTGACTGGCTAACACCAGTCCATGCTGTAACGGGCAATCCCGTGCCGGTCTAGTAATTGGTAAGTGGTAATTCCAATTTTCTTCAGCAAAGAATTCAGACGACTTCAGCGTTGCTTTCCTGCGGAGACTTTCACCGTTCGTCTCCTTCTCTATCAGGTCACTTTGCGCTTACTACTTCTGAATGGTTGGGATTATACAGATGTAGGCAGGGAGAGTCAAGAAAAAATAACAATGCTATACTTGCTTTAGCACCAAAAATCCGTACAAGGAACTCATTGGACATGCTTACTCCCCTCCAATTCCTCCTCGCCGCGCTAGCCGCGCTCGCTGCAGGCGCGGTCAACGCCCTCGCTGGCGGCGGGACGCTCATCACCTTTCCCACGCTCACGTTCCTCGGTATTCCCGCCGTCGCCGCGAATGTGACCAACACCGTTGCGCTGTGTCCCGGCTACTTCGGCGGGACTCTCGCGCAACTCAAAGACCTGCGCGGGCAGAACAAACGGCTGTGGCTCATTGTCCCTGCCAGTGTTGTTGGCGGAGTTGTGGGCGGGTATTTGTTATTACAGACCGGCGAAAAGTTATTCAAGGACTTGGTCCCGTATCTCATTTTGTTGGCATCAGGCTTGCTCGCGATTCAAGACCCGGTCCGCGCGTGGTTGACGAAGTGCATGGGTGAAGGTCATGGCGCCAAGCTCGAAAAGTTGACGTGGTTGCCCGTCAGCCTAGCAGCGGTCTATGGTGGGTATTTCGGCGCGGGGTTGAGCGTGATCGTCCTGTCCGCTTTGGGATTAACGCTCGAAGATACGCTCACACGTTTCAATGCATTGAAGCAGGCGGTCGCGTTCAGCGTCAATGTGGCAGCAGCGATCTTCTTTATCTTCTCAGGCAAAGTCGTGTGGCCCGTGGCGTTGGTCATGGCAGTCGGCGCGTTGATTGGCGGCACGCTTGGCGGCAAGCTCGCAGGCAAAGTCAAACCATCCACATTACGATGGACGGTTGTAACGATCGGCGTGATCATTTCCATTATTTATTTTGTGCGCGGATAAAACTGAATTCATCCTTCATCCTTTATAATCCCCGCCCTCAAATCTCCAAGGAGTCTTCTGTGCGTAAACTTTTATTGCTCTCATTTGTTCTCGTTGCTATGCTAACCCTCGCAGCCTGTGGCAAATCCAATTCTGACGCTCCGGCAAAAGCCGTTGAAAGTTATCTCAATGCGCTCGTCGAAAAAAAATCCGACCTCATTCCCACCTTCGTCTGCGGCGATTGGGAGGAAGCTGCGCTCATCGAACTTGATTCGTTCCAGGCAGTCACTGCGCGGCTTGATAACGTTTCCTGTTCCCAGACAGGTACCGATGGCGATACTGCCCTCGTAAAATGCACCGGTAACATCGTTGCCAGCTATAACAACGAAGATCAGAAACTTGATCTCTCCGTCCGCACCTACCAGGTGACTCAAGAAAGCGGCGATTGGCTGGTATGCGGGACGCGCTAAATTTTTTCTACCACAAAGGGCACGAAGGTAACGAAGGAAAACCAAAAGAAAAAGCCTTTGTGTACTCCCTGGCACCGCCCGCCAGGGCAGGTGTGGTGTCCTTCGTGTTGAAGATTTTTTCACCCGAAAATATTTTGGCGTTCGTGCTGTTTCTGATCGTGATCGCGTTGATCATCTTTACAACGGATTCAAGTCCCGTTTGGATTTATCAAGGCTTCTAAATGGGACTCACACAGATTGCCGCTTCAGTTCTGACCGCGTTGCTGGTCGGCGCACTGACACGTGGTACCTGGCGGACGTATTCACTCCTCGCCCTGAGTGTGCTCGCGGTCTATTGGTTTCAGCCGGCCGTTCCCATCCGCTCGTTTGACTTTTGGATTCCCTCGCTTTCTCTCACCCTTGTCATTCTTATCTGGTTCATCACATCGCAAACAGACGCTTGGAAGTCCCGCCAAAACCTGATCGGACTCTCCATCATCGTTGGTATTGTCACGCTGATTGAGCTTTCCCGCTATCTCTTATCAAAACCAATCATCACAACTTCAACGCCTCCGCAATTTATTCAATATCTGATCTTTATCATTGCCGCAAGCGTTGTAGTATCGGCTTTTACATCCTTGTCACGAAAAACTGCCGGTGCTTTATCCCTTGCGACTATTCTTCTACTCTTTATTCTCTTCATCCTGAAATCTCCCGCACTCTCCCTACAAACCAGCATCTTCTTGCGGACGCTTGTGCATCGTCCCATTGAAAATGCCTCGCCTCTCGATCTACGCTGGCTGGGATTCTCTTACATTGCCTTTCGTCTCATCCATATTCTGCGCGATAAATCTCGCACGCCTCAATTCGCCCTTTCGGGAAGCGTGCGGGACAAGCAAACGGAACACCTACCTGAACTCACGTTACCCGAGTTCGCTACCTACGTTGTATTCTTCCCGTCTCTGTCCGCCGGTCCTATTGATCGTGCTGAACGTTTCGCAAAAGATTTGCAAAAAGAATTTGCGCTCACACAAGACGAAACGCTTTTGGCAGGTCAACGCATCGTGATTGGACTCTTCAAGAAATTCGTCATCGCCGATGCGCTGGCTATGCTCGCGTTGAACGATGCGCTCGCAGTGCAAGTCCGCACCACGGGCTGGATGTGGATTCATCTCTACGCCTATGCCTTCCAAATCTATTTTGATTTCAGCGGCTATACTGATATTGCCATCGGCATCGCGCGGCTGGTTGGCGTCAAACTCCCCGAAAACTTTTTATCTCCCTACACCAAACCCAACCTGACCCAATTCTGGAACAGTTGGCACATCACTCTCACGCAATGGATTCGTTCGTACTTCTTCAATCCCTTCAACCGCTGGATTCGTGGCTACAAATCCATCCCCGCATGGACGATGATTCTCATCGGTCAACTTGCGACGATGTTATTGATCGGTCTGTGGCATGGCGTCACAGTCAACTTTATTTTATGGGGCGCCTGGCATGGACTCGGTCTCTTCCTCCAAAACCGCTGGAGTGATTTTGCGAAAACGCGCATCACGACAACGAATCCGCGTTTGCAAACTACAATGCAAATTGGTGGCGTATTGCTCACTTTCCATTTTGTCGCGTTGGGATGGGTGTTCTTCGCGTTGAGTCAGCCTATATTATCTTTGCAAGTTTTTGTAAAGTTATTTGGATATTAATAAGGTTATGTCATGCTGAGCGTAGCGAAGCATCTCTACCACTATAGAGGAGACTCTTCGGTCGCAACAAACGCTCCCTCAGAGTGACACAAAGTATATGGAACAAAAGAAACCCCGCCTTCTCGCCGTTCTTCTAAAAGCAACACTCATGTTCGTGTTGTTCAACTTCGCGTTCATCTTCACGCACAATATCTCGTTTGGAAAACTTTCACTCTATGACGTCATCTTCCCCGGGCGAGAAAGATTTCCCTTTGGCGAGACGCGCGAATCCTATAACTTGAGTCTCTTTGACTTGGATGCCATGTTTGCATCACATGTTCTCACCGGCACAACTAAAACTCCCGATGAATATCGTGTTTTCCTCATTGGTGACTCGTCCGTGTGGGGGATTTTGCTCACGCCTGAAGAAACACTTGCCGGTCAACTCAACGCAAACCAGGTCACTGCGTGTGGTAAAACGGTTCGCGCGTACAACTTGGGTTATCCTACTATCTCACTGACCAAAGATTTGATGATCCTCGATCAGGCGAAAGGCTATCAACCCGATATGGTCATCTGGTTGACGACCCTTGAAGCATTTCCGAAAGATAAACAATTCGAGTCGCCGCTGGTTGCCAATAACGCCGAACGCATCCGACAACTAATTACTAATTACCACTTACTCGCCAACCCCAATGATCCAGCTTTGATCCAGTTATCGAAACAGGATCAGACTTTCGTGAGTCAGAAGCGGGCGGTGGCTGATCTGATCCGTTTGCAAATCGATGGCGCATTGTGGGCGTCCACGGGCATCGATCAAGTCTATCCAAAAGATTATGAGCGCGCGCAAACTGATCTCGAAGCCAGCGCTGATTTTCATGGCATCATAAATTTGAATGATGCGCTCGCCATCGACGTGCTTGATGCGGGTATGCATGCCGTGCCCGTCCCAACAATTTTGGTAAATGAGCCTATGTTAATAAGCAACGGACTCAACAGCGATGTCCGTTATAATTTTTTCTACCCGCGCTGGGCGTATGATGCGTATCGTCAACAGGTCGCCGGGCTTGCCGCCG
>JAYUGV010000175.1:0-10822 GCA_043767565.1 Anaerolineales bacterium | reverse complement strand
AAATGAAATATCGCTATCTCCCCTCTGCCAGAAGATATTTCAACGCCCATCCCGAGCACGCTTTTGCCACTCTTATTCGACTTTAAGAAAGCCCTGATATACGAAACTCCAATCGTTGACAGGTATAGAAAATATGTGCTAAACTTAGAGCCTAACCAACTCAAACAAGGAGAAAAAATGGCTTACGCACACACAAATTCAAAAGGCGCTACTTATTACCTGCATTCCAACGGCAAGATGTTCTACTTCGCAAAGGAAGTCAAGGCAACAGGAGCGCTCGATGCTGTACCCACCGGGTACAACGTTGTGGAGATGAAAACGGGCATGCTCGTCTTGAAGAGAGACCAGCCCGCCGCTGCCGCTGAGAAACCTGCTGAAGGTTGATCTTAAGCAAAGTATAATCCTGTTCGAAAAACTACATATTCTTTTAGATAAAAAAGGAGACTAATTATGACACGTAACATTGCATCTAAAGGCCCTGAACACAAGGAAGCGAGGGAAACATGCCAGCATTAAACCGAGTTCAATTGATGGGTAACCTGGGCAAGGATCCTGAAAGCAAGTTCACCCCGACGGGGAAGAAAGTGGCTCACTTCAGTCTGGCGGTTTCACAACGCTGGAAGACTGGCGCTGAGACCAAGGAATACACGGAGTGGGTCAACATTGAAGCCTGGGGGCGGCTTGGTGAGGTTTGTCAGGAGTATCTCAAGAAGGGCAGCCTGGTCTACATCGAAGGACGGCTCAAGACGGAGAAATACGAAGACAAAGGCGAAACCAAATATTTCACGAAGGTCGTGGCGTTGAGTCTGCAATTCCTCGATAAGAAGAAAAGCGACGAGCCCATGCTGACGGTGGAAGAAGAAGCCGCAGATTACGAAGCGTAAAACGAATTCGCCAGCAAGCTGGCTGATTCCAAAAAACTACAATTGAATAAAAGGCGTCACGTCTAAAGCGTGACGCCTTTACGTTTAACGGCTCTCCCGTAATTGACGGGAAAGAGCCTAAACACGAAGGACACCAAGTACACAAAGGGGGGAAAAGGCGGTAATTTTACAGGCGTTTTTCCTTCGTGACCTTTGTGTACTTTGTGGTTGAAAAAAGTTTTCCCGTTAAAAACGGTAGAACCCGTTTAACTTATAACGTAAATAACACGATTGCGATGAAAGCCAGCGCGAGGCCCAGCGCCTGGATGCGGGTGATGCGTTCCTTGAGAAAGATCGCGGCGAGAAAAACTGTCGAAGCGGGGTAGAGTGCGCTAAGCACAGCGGCGACATCCATGCGTCCCGTTTGGGCGGCGAGGACGTAGAAGGCGTTTCCGGCAATATCAATGATGCCGTTGACAGCGGAATAGCCCCAGAGGTCGCGCGGCGGCAGGGCGGGCTGACGGGTGACGAGCGCATAGAGTCCCAGGGCGATAAATCCAGCCAAGCGCGCAACCACCAGGACCCAGTAGAAGGCATGCAGGGTGGCTTGATGAAGCAGGACAAAGTAACAGCCAAAGAAAACGCCAGAGAGCAGAGGCAGGCGCAGGTCTGAGAAAGTGAAGCGCAGGTTTGTCGAATCCGTCTGCGAGATCAGCCAGACCGCGCCAAAGGCGAGTCCGAATCCAAGGATCGTGGTCAGAGAGGGGATACCCAATGTGAACAATCCGAAAAGCACCGGCACGAACGCAGCCAGCAGAGCGGAAACGGGCGCGGCGATGGTCATTTGCCCATCGGCAAGGGCGCGATATAAAAGGATCAATCCGCCGAGACCCAAAAGGCTTGCCAGCCCGCCCCAGAGCAGGTCGATGGCTGGCGGGATCGGTTCATGCGTCAGCAAGGCAAACGCGGCGAATGGGATCAGACCTGCGAACTCTGCCAGAAAGAGGACGCGGTATGCGGCGGTGCGTTTGGTGGCGATGCCGCCGATGAAATCTGCCGAGCCCCAGACCGCCGCAGATACGATGCCATAGAAAATGGAAAGCAATTAGATTTTCCCCGCCGCCCTGGCGCGCTCCAAAACCTTTTGCGCGTTCTTCAATAACGGCATATCGATCATCTTGCCGTCCAAGGCATACGCGCCCTTGCCTTCTTTTTGACTGGACTCAAACGACTCGACGATCCGTTTGGCGTATTCGATCGCTGAATCGGATGGAGTAAACGCCTCTTGCGTGACTTGGACTTGATCCGGGTGAATGATCTGTTTCCCGCTGAAACCGAAGCCTGCGCCCTGCTCCGCTTCGGCGCGGAGACCTTCCGAGTCTTTGAAATCAATGCAGACAATATCCAACGCCTGCAGGTCATTCGCTGCGCAAGCCGTGACCGTCGCCTGCCGCGCATATAACAACTCTGTCGCTTCTTTTGTTCGAGTTGCACCAACAGAAGCAGCAAAATCCTCGCCGCCAAAGATAATGGCTTCGAGACGTTTATCCGCTTCGGCGATCTCGCGCAGGTTTATGATGCCTTTGGCAGTCTCCACCCCAACCAACAAGCGGATAGTCCCGATCTTTAATTTGCTCGTAAGCTCATACGTCTCAATATGTTCGCTGACCCACTTCACCTGTTCTGCTGATTCGATCTTCGGCACCACGATTGAATCGGGATTTGTTGCCAGTGCCGCGGCAAGGTCACGTTTCTCCAAACCAGACCCGATGCTGTTGATGCGAATACAGCGCTCGGACTTGCCGAAATCCAATTCCTTCATCGCCTGCGCAATGACCGCCCGCGCTTCGGCTTTTTTGTTTGCCGCCACGCCGTCTTCCATATCCATGCAAATGGAATCGACTCCCAGCGTGACAGATTTTTCGATCTTGCGCCGGTCATCGCCGGGCATGTATAACAAGGCTCTTCGTGAATGCATTAAGACTCCTCAATTCGTCAAAAGTCGAAGGTCAAACGTCACGTCGACTCTAGACATTCGACTTTTGACTTTTAAGGAACATCGCCGTTCTCTCAAACTCCACCACAATCGTACCGTCTGGTTTTTTACCTGTACATTTGATGCGCACAATCCCGGCATTGGGGCGTGACTTGGACTCGCGCTTCTCGATGATCTCACTTTCGGCGTAGATCGTATCCCCATGAAAAACGGGATTGGGATGCACGACTTTATCGTATCCCAAATTCGCCACGATCGTACCTTCGGTAAGTTCGGCGACGGTCAAGCCAACGACGAGCCCAAAGGTGAAGACTCCATTTACCAGCCGCTGACCAAACTCCGTTTTGGAGGCAAAATCTTCGTTGACGTGCAGCGGTTGCGTATTCATCGTCAACGCGGAGAAGAGTACGTTGTCCATTTCGGTGACGGTGCGTCCCGCATGCTTGAATTTCATCCCAACTTCGAGTTCATCAAAATATTTTCCGGGCATAAGGGCTCCATTCTCACATTACTCCGGTGGTTGAGTAGTCCCGCATGCTTTTTGCGGGACGTATCGAAACCACCAATAAGCAAAGCAACCGCTATTCCAAAACATTTTTAAAAAGTGTTGGTTTCGATATGGGCGAGAAAAGCACTCGCCCTACTCAACCAACGAAGTATTATATTTATTTCGCTGTCTTCCTCTGCGGCTTTCGCGTTTTTGTACCTGTTCCTTTCTTCTTTGTCACGCCGAGTAAATCCTTCAATTCAGTTTGATTCTCCTGGATGCTCATCTCCAATTCATCCATGCGCCGCATCAGATTGTTGATCTCCAATTCGGCTTTGGTGTTCACATCATGGTCCACTTCCGCCGCGAGGCGATCCTTCAACGATTGCCGGTTCTGACTCATCATGATCACTGGTCCCGAATACGCCGCTTGGAAGGAAAGCGCCAGGTTCAGCAAAATGAATGGATAGACATCCCAAGCCCAACGCCAGTGATTGAACGTAGCGATTACGTTGAGCGTGATCCAAGTAACAAGAATAATGCTTTGCGTAATGATAAAACGCCACGAACCGATCGTATCTGCCACCTTATCTGCCACGCGCTGACCCAAAGTCATCTGTTCTTCATCCATCTCGTTGACGTTGCGGCTGACCATGCTGCGCAGGATGCGGTCGTTCTCGTGCAGGCGTCCGCCCAGTTCGACCATCACGTCGATCGCTGCATGGGTATGTGTGCGCAGAAAGTTGAAGAACTCATCGCGTTCCAACACCAGCGTCGTTACCTGACCCACTGCGCGCACACGCGCCGCACGCGGTTCATTCGTCAACATCGAAAGCTCGCCGAAAAAACCGCCGGGTCCCACTTCGTTCAAGATCACTTCCGACCCGTCAGCATCGCGGATCAACACCTCTGCATGCCCCTCGGTGACCACATAGAACAGATCGCCTTTCTCGCCCTCGCGGATGATCACCTGTCCGGGCTTGAACTTCATCTCCTCCATGATCTCACGGATGCCCGCCACCTCCTGCTCATCCATTTCACTGAAGAGCGGTACTTCACGTAATTCGATCTCTGCCATTGGGTTACTCCTTTGGGTTTTGTCATGCTGAGCGACAGCGAAGCATCTCTGCTCTAACGAGCGAGACTCTTCGCCGCTAGCGCGGCTCAGAGTGACATATAGCTTTATTCAATCTCTATCAACACCTGATCGCGCTCAACGGTTTGCCCGTGCTTAACCAATAATTTTTTGACGACTCCCTCCATCTTCGCCTGAATACGGATTTCCATCTTCATTGCTTCGAGCAGCAAAAGAGTTTGACCTTTCGTGACGGACTCACCCTCCGCGACATTCACGCTTCGCACCAAGCCGGGCATTGGCGCCGTCAACCCTGAGGCATGATCGTGGCTGGAGCCTTTTCGCTGTGCTCCCGATGCTTTAGTCAACACCACGGTTTGACCGTTGATCGTCACCCAGCGTTTTGCGCCATCCGAGGAAACATACGCGGTAAAAACGGATTCGGGAACGGATCGTGAAGCGGACAAACGGATGAGGCGCAAGTCGAGGCGTCCATGTTCCGCGTCGGCGCGGACGATTTCAACCTCAACGGTCTCATCTCCCACCACTGCGCGATAGGATTTACCTTGAGGTGTTAAATCAATAATGGTTTGATCGAGGGTTATTTTCATTAATTACGAAATCCACTTTTTTGTTTCCAGGGGCTAAATGGGTCTGTCTCGTTTGAACTTGAAACCTGAGACGTGGAATTTGGAACAACAAGATCTGCCAGCGCAGCGGCAATTAAACTCTGGAGTCCGACAGCAAGTTGTCGGTTTTCCAAGAGCAAGCTTCCTGATTCCAAAGTTGTTTCGACCCAACGGGTTGTCACTTTCCGTTCAGCAAAATCCTCGTGTGCCAAAACAGACTGCATGAAATCGATATTGGTCACAACGCCATGCACAACATACTCTTTCAATGCGGCTTGCATACGTTGAATCGCTGTTGCTCTATTTTCTCCATGGACGATCAGCTTTGCCAGCAGGGGATCGTAGAAATGTGTCACTTCATTGCCCATCGTAAAGCCTGAGTCAACCCGAATGCCGGGACCTTTGGGTTCGATATATTGTAATAACTTGCCCGTGCTGGGTAAAAATCCATTGGTGGGGTCTTCGGCGTAGATACGGCACTCGATGGCATGTCCGCGTTGGGTGAGTTGGTCTTGTTGATAGGGGAAGTGTTCGCCCGCCGCTACACGGATCTGCCATTGGACGAGGTCAAGTCCGGTGGTGAGTTCGGTGATGGGGTGCTCCACTTGCAGGCGGGTGTTCATTTCGAGAAAATAGAAAGTGGAAAGTAGCGGATCAAAGATGAATTCGATGGTCCCGGCGTTGTAGTAGTTGACTGCGCGTGCGGCCTTGACCGCGGCTTCGCCCATTTGTTTGCGGAGTTCAGGCGTGAGTAATGGAGACGGCGTCTCTTCGATGATCTTTTGATGACGGCGCTGTACCGAACATTCACGTTCGAACAAATGGACGAGATGTCCGTGTTGGTCGCCGAAGACTTGAAATTCGATGTGGTGCGCGTTGGGGAGATACTTTTCGATCAAGAGTCTTTCATTGCCAAAGGAATTGAGCGCTTCACGTTTGGCAGACTCAAGGGCATCGCTTAATTCGCTTTCTGCGTTCACTACTCGCATCCCTTTGCCGCCGCCGCCCGCTGAAGCTTTGATGAGCACGGGATAGCCGATCTCTTTTGCGGCTAGTCTGAACTCGCCTTCTGATTCAAAACCTTCGTAGCCAGGGACAGTCGGCACGCCCGTTTGCTTCATGCGGATCTTCGACTCGGCTTTATCGCCCATCGCGTGGATCGAATCGGCTGAGGGACCGATAAACGTTAATTGCGCTGATTCAACTGCGGCGGCGAAAGAGGCGTTCTCTGAGAGGAAGCCATAGCCCGGATGAACCGCGTCCGCTTTTGAGGCGAGGGCGGCACGGATGATGACATCCGCATTTAAATAAGATTCTTTGGGCGTAGCCGCGCCGATGTGAATAGATTCGTCGGCATGCTGTACGTGCAGGGAATTTTTGTCCGCATCGGAATAGACCGCGACGGTTTGAATGCCAAGCTCTTTGCAGGCTCGCATGATGCGAATGGCGATCTCGCCGCGGTTGGCGATCAGGATCTTGTTGAACATCAGAGTATGTTTTGAATGAAGTAGATGATCACGCTCACGATGAGACCGGCAAAGAAAAACAAATAGGCAAGGCGGATGTATTTGTATTTGGTGCGGAGCAGATAGCGGCCTGCGAAATAAATGTCCTTGACCATGACCTCGTAGGTGGCGTCTGAGTCGTTCATGATCTCTGCAAAGTGGCTGGCATATTCATTGTAAGTGACATCGCCGTAATTGCCAAAGAAGAGCGGGCTGTAATCGGGGTCGGTCACGGAATGCTTTCTGCGTTTAACGAGAGTGACTTTACCGATGACGGTCAATAATGCAAAATAAATGGTGATGAGCAAAAAAACATCCAGTCCGGTGATGGTGGCGGTGAAGCGCGCATCGTGGAGCTGTGTGAGCGAGATCGATAACAACACAGACGAAAGGCTGAGCAGGATGTGCGCTTTGGTATCTGCCATCTGACTGAAGCTGACCAGATTCATACGCGTTTGACGGAGCAGGTGGTCGAGTTGCTGGCGGGGTTCATGAATCTGCATGAATAAATCCTTTCACCACTGAGATTAGACACCTGCCTGATTTGCCAAGCAAATCACGGGCGGTGCCAGGGAGACTCTAAGAAAAACAGGAAGCCTCGATGTGTTCAGTGTGCTCTACGATTATTTTAACTAATTTAACTTGGTGCCTTTGACTCTTGAGCTACTTTATCAGCCAATTTTCTTAACGCAAAGTCGCCAAGGGTTAAGGTTTAAGTCTTTTATCTTTGCGTTAAAACTTGCGCTAACTACACAACCTGCGATTCTTCAATTGATATTCTGTATTCGTGGTGAAAAAATCAAAGCGACTGCAATTATTATTGATCCAACTGTCAGCCATTTGCAGTCCGCCATCCGCGAGCCAGGCTGGGTCGCTGGTCTTGACGCTGTAAATGATCTCGGCGATCAAGCCGTCACTACCGGGGAAGATGCTGAGGCTGACCACTTGATATTCCTGCACAGAGCCGCTGGCTGCGAACATGTCCATGGTTTTTGAGAAGATGGCATTCGCAACCGATTCGAGCGCACCGGCTTGGACTTCGCCCGTGCCGATCGCGCCGAAGACAGCGGGGTCTTGAGTCGGTGCCGGGATGGGTGTATCTGTTGGAGGCAAAGGTGTTTCGGTAGGCGGGACGTTTGTTGCAGTAGGTAAGAGGGTTGCTGTTGCCGGAATAGCTGTGGCAGTGGGCGGGACGGCTTGGGCTTGTTTATCGCAAGCAGATAACAGAAAAATAGCGATCAGTGCTGTGGAGCAAATCTTTCTCATTGGGTGGAGTATCGCCTTTCTATATTAGACCTCTTGCAAAAGTCTTTTTGCCACGGATTGGCACGGATTTTCACTGATTTTTAAATAAACTCGTGTAAATCCGTGAAATCTGTGGCTAAAAAAACACGACACGAGTTCTACGCTTACTTATGCAAGAAGTCTATTCAATGGGTTGTCCAGCAGTTCAACTGCCAGGTAAACCCAATGGCTGGATTAACTTTCATTCAGTAGCCTCAACAACTCTTGTTCTCTTTCAGGCTTCAAGCCCGCGCGCCATTCGTGGTCAACCGGGCGCGTGTTCGCCCATACGAGCGTATCGCGGATCGTATCGTTCAATGGGCGGAACTTTAAACCGGCTTTGATCGCCTTTGATACAGCCACGCGCGAGAAGCCCTGATTCTCTTCGTTGTCTGGAACCCACACGGGCATGTCGCTCCACTCTTCGACCTGATGCTGTTTCATGAAATCGATAGACATCCACTTAAACTTCGCATCACTGCCGCTCACTTCTCTGCAGGCTTCGAGCACTGCGCCTAATGCTAATTCATGATCTGGTCCGGTAGCATTGTAAATGCCGGATGCTTTTTCTTCGATCAACTGGATGGTGAAGTTCGCAAGATCGCGAACATCAATGATCTGCACCGGCACTTCCGGTTTCTCCGGTGTAAGCACCTCACCGCCGCGTGCTACTCGCATGGGCCAATATGTGAAACGATCGGTTGGGTCATTGGGTCCCACGATCAAGCCGGGGCGGATGACCAAGCCGCGCTCGCCGTATAAATCCAGGACGGTCTTTTCGCACAACGCCTTAAGCGGACCATATGACTCGCCGGTGATCTCTTCAAAAGTCTCGTCTTCGATCTTGCCAACCGGATCGGATTCATTGATACTGACCTTTTTGAAGTCTGCATACGCTGAAATGGATGAGACGAAGACGTAATGCCCGGCGCCTCGCTCTACGCTGGTAGCTGAGAGGCGGACGATGCGCGGTAGATACCCTGCAACATCAAGGACCGCGTCCCATGTGCGGCCTGATAGCTTTTCAAGGTCATGTTCACGGTCGCCGATGATCGTTTCCACGTGCGGGAACAATCCCGGATTCGTTTTGCCGCGGTTGAAGAGCGTGACAACATGTCCGCGTGTGAGGGCGGAGTCGACGAGGTGACGTCCCAGAAATTTTGTGCCGCCGAGGATGAGGATGTTCATTGGGTCTCCAATTTTGGAGTGCAGGAGCTTGCTCCTGCACATCGGACAGCAAGCTGTCCGACTCCAGAGTTATTTTTTCACGCGTATGAGTTTCGCTTCTGTGGCTTTGGCTTCGCCATACTCGGGGTGAATATTGTAGGCGGTGATGATCAGGTGATCGTGATCCACCAATTCCACTTCGGTGCGCCAGCCCCAGTCTGGTCCGCCGGTGGGGTCGGGGTAACTGCCGAGGACTTGGAAGCCGTTCTCGATGGCGTAGCCCGTGCAGAACATGATGCCCGTGTTGTTGTGGAACGAGTCCACCCAACTGGCTTCGTATTGTTCGAGCGTTGTGTTATAGCCGAAGGTGAACATGCCATGTTGCGCTTCGCCTTCGATGGAGCCCTGGTAGAGATAAATGGCAAAGCGTCCTTCTAATACCATGGTAATTGTTCCGAGTACCGGTGATTCGTCGGCAAGTTTGTCTGGCTCAAGCCAGAGCTTGGATGTGCCGGTCCAGCCGCCTGCGAGACTGGCGAGGAAGTGGTGGGGACTGCCTGAGGATTGAGGGAAGGTCATTGTGAATATCCTTTTAGAAAGTAGGGAGTGGAAAGTGGAATTAGGGCATTGGTATTAGCCCTTGGAGAATCTCGTTTTCAAACTCGGATAAGGTGATGTAAATGCCTTTTTCTTCGCGAATTCCGCGCTTTCGTTGTGCGGGAACAAAGGCATTCAGTATCTTCACGATTTGGGTCAATAGCTTAATGCGATGTAAAACAACTTCCTGCTTTAAAGCGCGGCGAACTTTGTAATACAGATCTCGCGCTTCACGTGCTTCGCCAAGCGAATACTCGAAGTAGCGAGCGCGATCTTTACCAGTGGAGCGTGAATAACCTTCAGCGATATTTGCACTGATCGAGTCCAATGAACGATGGATCTGATCGGCAGCATCGCGCGTGATTTTGTTCTTATCCAAGATCACGACATCCTCCCAGCCAATATCAGCGACAAATAAACCCATACGATAAACTTCGAGATTCCAAAGAGGGTCTTGCCTGATTTCCTCCGGCACGGTTGACATCCATTCCTGATAATTCACACTTGCCTCACTTTCCACTTTCTACTTTCCTACATCCGAAAGACCCCAAAGCCCTGCTCTTCAACTGGTGAATTCAAAACGACTGACAAAGCTAATCCTAAAATCTGTCTTGTATCTACTGGATCAATCACACCATCGTCCCACAATCTCGCAGTGGAATGGTAGGGATTGCCTTCTGTTTCGTATTTATCAAGAATTGGCTTCTTGAATTCGTCGGCTTCTTCTTTGGTCATCACAGGTTTGCCTTCTCTAGCGAGCTGGTCTTGTTTGATGGTGAGCAGCACGTTCGCAGCTTGTTCGCCGCCCATGACGGAGATTCTTGCATTGGGCCACATCCATAAAAACCTTGAGCCGTAGGCGCGTCCGCTCATGGCGTAGTTGCCCGCGCCGAAGGAACCGCCGATGACGACGGTTAATTTTGGAACACGAGTCGTCGCCACGGCATGGACCATCTTTGCGCCATCCTTGGCGATGCCGCCGACTTCGGCTTCACGCCCGACCATAAAGCCGGTGATATTTTGCAGGAAGACGAGTGGAATTCCGCGTTGGTCACATAGCTCAATGAAGTGAGTCGCTTTGAGGGCGGACTCGCTGAACAGCACGCCATTGTTAGCGATGATGCCGACGGGATATCCGTGAATGCGCGCGAACCCGCAGACGAGAGTCGTGCCGTAGCGCGCTTTGAATTCCCGGAACTTGCTGCCATCCACGAGGCGG
>JAYUGV010000174.1:0-10843 GCA_043767565.1 Anaerolineales bacterium | reverse complement strand
ATGTTTTTGGGCGTGGCTGTGTTCTCTTTTGTTTAGGCATAAACCAAACTTACACAGTTACGCCCTTTTTGTCAAACCTTTCATGCACCAACGCCGTTTCATATTGGTGAAGAGATTATAATACCCGTATGAAAAATAACGTGTTCTCCTTATTGATACTGGTTGTAATTGGGGTAGCGGCTTATTTTGTTGTGCAAACGGTGCGCAGCACTACCCAGGCTGTCGCGTCGCCGTTCCAGGCGATCAGTGAACAGAATCAAGCAATGCAGACCCAGGTGGCGAATTTATTGCATCCAACACCCACGATCATCCCCGACCCGGTGACGTATATTAATGATATACGTGCGCTGGCGCGGCTGGAGACGATCCAATATAGTGTTGAAAAGGTAATTACGGGCGAAACGGGCGGCGGGACTTTTCAAACCTTGTTCGGCGATAAGATCCTGTTTGTGGGGCATGGCACGGTGATCGCCGGCATTGATATGGGAAAACTGCAACCCGAGGATATGCATTATGAGAACGGTGTACTCACCGTAAAACTGCCTCCGACTGAGGTGTTGATTGCCACGTTGGATAATGAAAAGTCTTATGTATATGATCGACAAACAGGCGTGCTCGCAAAGCCGGACCCCAATCTTGAAACACTTGTGAGACAAAGCGCCGAGGCCGAAATCCTCAAAGCAGCGATCGAAGATGGAATTCTTGAACACGCCAGGGATAATGCGCAAGCCTATTTGTCAAAATTTTTTGCGGCTCTAGGTTTCCCCAATACGATCTTTGTAGAAGATCCAGGTTAATTCAAAACGCCGAGTTTTAAACTCGGCGTTTTTTATGTTCGCTCTGTCCATGAGGGATGATCGTATTTTTCTTTGACCAATTCTTCTGCCCTTTTGGATTCGGATTCAGACAACTCCCCGCTCTCAAAACTTAATCCCAACTGCGCTTCAAACGCCTGGACGAAAGCCTGCTTCGCTTTCTCCCAGCTTATTTTCACGCCCAAAGCGGATTCGACAGTCGTCGCCCGTTCTAATAAGCGCTTCGAGGCATTGTCGCGTGCCGATTCGTTTTCAAAGACCAACACCTGACAAATGCGTGTGAGATCGCCGGTTAGTGGAAGCGACCCATGTTGCAGCACGCCTTCTCTTTTACGCGCTTGTGCCGAGCCGATCAATTTTTTCCCGTTGACTGTAATTTCATAAGTGGATGGCACTTCAAAGCAAACCGGATTGGGCGTTTCATTTTGATTAGCTTTTCCCACGTTCATTTCAACGGGGATCTCCAGACTTTGGACCGCCAATAATAAAGCTTGTGCGAGCCGGTTGTAACTTTCGAGAACACTGCCCTCGACGCGCGGCTCATTCGCTGGAGCGATGACCGAATACGTCAATTCATCGGTGTGCAGAATTGCGCGTCCGCCCGTTGCGCGGCGGACAACTTCCCAACCGCGTTGTTTGAGGCGTGCCATGTCAACATCTGCAAATGGCTGCGCGTGTCCCAGTGAGAGACAGGGCGGGTTCCATGCGTACAAACGTAAGGTCGGAAGTGCCTCGCCGCGATGAACATGCTCGAGAATCGATTCGTCCACAGCCATGTTCCATGCGCCGCGGGCGGGTGGAGTGATGAGAAGTCGCCAGGTCATGAGTGGTTAAACATTCAGAAGTTCAAATTCGCTAACAACTTTTTCTTCCAGCTCTTCTGAAATAGATTCCAATGGCGGCTTGACTGCCCAGCGCGGCAACCCGTGCAAGCGATGGAGCAAGGCTTTGATAGTCGGCGGGAAGGGCGAATATTTTTCGAGGATGTGTCTTTGTTTATTGATTCGCTCTTGAACCTCAGATGGGTCTTGCCCGGCTTGGATCAGATCCCAGGCTTCGCGCAGATCGGGTGAGATCAGATTTGCGGCAGCGGTGATGCAGCCCGCGGCTTTGTTTTCCATTGCCATTTGCAGATAGGTATCTGTTCCGGTCAGCACTACAAGATCATCGCCAAACTTTTCTCCGAGATTGTGGGCGAGATCGGCATCGTGGGAGGAGTCTTTGATGCCTGCGAACTGCGTCGGGAAAGCATCTTTCAAACGTGCGAGCAGATCGATCGAGAATCCGATCCCAGCGACATTGGGGAAGTGGTAACCGAGGATATATTTATCCGAAGGTACAGCCTTTTTGATCAATGCGCTGAACCAGGCAAACAAACCCTCATCTGTCGCTTTGCGGAAATAATACGGGGGGACGACGAGCGCCGCATCGTAACCGAGATCGAACGCGAGTTTGGTAAGGTCAATGGATTCGGAAAGGCTCGGTGTACCCGTCCCTGCGATGATGCGAAAACCGGGTAGCTCATGGCGATAGGCACACGCAGAACGCAATAGTGCTTCACGTTCAGACGGCGAGAAGGAAGGTCCCTCACCGGTGGTACCGAAAAGCACCACGCCGTGACAGCCTCGAGAGGCGAGAAATCTCAATAGAACCGGAACAGACTCATGGTCAATGGATGAATCGAGCGAGCGCAGCGGGGTCACTGCCGCAGCATAGACTCCGGCAAGGGGATGTTGAGATGTCATTTCTGCTCCGATTTTTTTGAAGAGGCTTTGATCTTCTTTTTGGGGCGCACAGGTTTCTTATCCTTCTTTTCGAGAAACACACGCGCGGCAGTTTCGGGCGCTTGAAGCGGAGCGCCCTCTTCTTCAGCAAGATAATGCTGATGATCGAGTACCCACAAATATAAGTCGCCTTCGGTCTTTCCTGGAAATTCTTTCAAAATGTCCGTATCGCGGATCACGTTGATGATCGGTATGTAGACATGGTCGTACCAATCTGTAACTGCTTCGTGTTCGGAGATATCGCGTTGTAGATCAAGACCCATGAAATAATGATGTACAGCGATGTGTTCCAGCATGCGTTCGAAACCATCTGGAATCGTGAGTTTAATATTCGCATCGGGTTTTAAGGTGTCGAGCGAAGTGCGTTCCAAAAAACGAACTTTATCTTCAAGGATCTCGAGATCCTCGGGTTTTATGTTGGCGGTGAGATTAACGCGCGTAGCACACTCGCGCACCTCGGCTTCGATCTCGATCTGCCCCTGTTCGCGCGCCACAGAAACACGGTGATGACCGTCCACGACAAAGTAGACCTGCCCCACTTTATATAAGACGACCGGCGGCAGGCTGATCTCCTGATAAAAAGCGCGATTGACGCGCTGCCAGCGCTCGGCAAGTGTGTCACTGGCGGGGAGGAAGACGCGGTCAAATTCGTGATAACGGTTCAAACTACCCGCGATCTGATCCACACGAACGGTCTTTATCCCCCGATAAATGGGTCCGCCGATGTGCAGCTTTTCTTTGATCTCATCGTAGGAAAGCAAGGTGACACGCTGACCGGAGAATGTACCCCAGGCGCGGTTCATGAATGCCTTAAGACGGGCTTTTTGAAAATCGGCTTTGGCTTGTTCTGAATATTGATCTGGCATAATGACTTTATATTTCCATATCTGCCCGAGGCTTGTCGTCGCCCACAAGGGTAATTTTCAGTTAACAATGGGTTAGCAGAATTGATGATTAGTGAGTGACTTCCACAACTTTGTAGGGAAAGATGTTCATGATCTTCGTTTGTCCGCTAGCGGTTTCAGATGGAGAAAGGTTGCGGCGCTGGAAGTGGGTGTGCCCGTGAAAGTGATAACGCGGCTTGGCAATGCGGAGGAGCCAGTTGATGGCTTTGAGTCCCTGATGTGCCTGGGAGTCTTCATCGTGAATCCCAAAAGGCGGGGAGTGTGTGATGAGAATATCGAGGGCACGTCCGTAGTTCATTTTGTTTAACAATAAGCCGGGTAACAGGTTGAAGGCTCTGAAGTAAGCTTCAGCCTGGGTATATTGATTTGTGCCATCGGGGCGGTAGCGGATGGAACCGCCGAGGCCGCCGATCAAAAATTTGTTGTGGCGAACCAGCTTCAAGTCCAGGCTTGAGCCGCCTTGTACAAAAGTCCGTGAATCCTGGGGATTAAAGTTTGCGTCATGGTTCCCGGGTACATAAAAGAGCGGCACATTCAAGAAGGTGACGAGGTTCTCAAGATAAGGGTAAGGCAGGTCCCCGCATCCCAGAATTAATTCCACATCTTTGAAGTGCCCCCCCGAGCAAAGGTTATAGAGGCGCTCAATTACTTCATCGCTGACAGTAAGGATCTTCACAATGCCGTATTGTGCCCCATAACCAGGTTCCCGGCAAGGTGTTCTAAGGAGAAACTTATATGCACGAAACTGAAATGTTCCTTGCTTGTGGGTGATTGTCAAACAAGAGAGTGCAAACTATAATCGAGGTTGGAGAACCTTCTGGAAACAAGACTTTTTCCTGATTTATCGGATGATCAGGGCGGCGAGCGTAATTCGGCTCCCCGTCAACTTCAGGCTGGGGTTACCCTAGCCAATCGTTATGCGATCCAGGAAGTTGTAGGGCTGGGCGGTATGGGGTCTGTTTACCGCGCGCGCGATATGCACTTTCCAAATGTGACCAAGTTGGTGGCAGTGAAGGAAATGATCAACAGCGCGCCCGATCCGTTGGTACGCGAAACGATTGTCCAGAATTTCGAGCGCGAAGCCAACCTGCTCGCCACACTTCATCATTTATCCATTCCCCGTATTTACGATTATTTTTCATTGGACAGCCGTTCGTATCTTGTATTGGAATTTATCCATGGCAAGGATATGGAGGCGGTCATTAGTGAAACAAATGGTTTCTTATCAGAAGAGCAGGTACTGACCTGGGCAATCGAACTGTGCGATGTGCTGGATTATCTGCACAAACATAAGCCCGATGCGATCATCTTCCGTGACATGAAACCCTCGAACGTGATGATCAATTCAAGCGGCGATGTGATCCTGGTGGATTTTGGCATTGCCAAATCTTTTCAATCCGGCATCAAGGGGACGATGATCGGCACCGAGGGCTATTCGCCTCCTGAACAATACCGCGGCGAAGCCACACCTGCGGCGGATATTTATGCAATGGGTGCAACCATCCATCATGCGTTGACGCGTCGTGATCCGCGCCTGGAGCCGCCGTTCTCGTTCGCGGAACGTCCCATTCGGCGCATCAATCCTTCGGTCACTCCTGAATTGGAAGTGATCGTGGCTAGAGCCCTGGAGTATGATCCTCTTAACCGTTATAAGAGCGCAGTAGAAATGAAAGAAGCGCTCATGTCGGTTGCGCGGAAAACAGGCATATTGGTACGTACTACGGGGTCGCAAACGGGCCCGGTAAAAACGAACAGCCTCAAGCCACTTTGGACATTCAAGACTGAAGATGAAATTCGTGGTACGCCGACAGTCTCTCAAGGTTCCCTGTATATTGGTTCTTATGATAACAATTTGTATGCCGTGGATGCAGCGGATGGCAAGTTCCAATGGAAGTATCCAACCGATGGCGGCATTGTTTCACGCCCCGCAGTTGTGGATGGAAATATTTATATAGGCTCTGAAGATAAACGTTTACATGTTGTTTCTGCCCGCTCAGGCAAGGTCGTGTGGACGTATTACACGGAGGCTCCGGTCCGCTCTTCGCCGCGCATTGCAGAAGGACATGTCTTTGTTGGCTCTGACGATAATCATTTGCATGCGATCAATATTACAACCGGACGGATGGCATGGCGTTTCGAGACCGCTGACCCTATTCGCTCAACGCCGTTCGTGATGAATGAACTCGTTTACGCGGGTTGTGAATCCGGCGATTATTACGCGGTTGATTTCCGCGGCGTGCTTAAGTGGCGTTTTCATGCCAAGCGTGCAATCACATCCTCCACAGTGGGCACACCCCAGGCAATTTATTTTTCCTCGGTTGATAGCACTTTATATGCGCTTGATCCGCGTAATGGCTGGGCGATCTGGCGGTTCCGTTTGGGGAAAGCCTCCATCAGCTCACCGTGTATCGTCGATGAGTTCGTTTTCGTCGGCGCCTCGGATGGTTTTATTTATGCGGTGGAAGCCAAAAGCTCAAAAGAGCTATGGCGTTTCAGGACCGAACATCAGGTGAACGGTTCGCCGGTTATTTATAAGGATTCGCTATATTGCGGTTCGGTGGATGGTAATTTATATTGTCTTGAATACCGTACAGGTCGCTTACGTTGGAAGTTTGGTACAGAAGGTGCGATCACTGGTACGCCGTTGGTATATGACGATGTTGTGTACGTCGGCTCCACTGATCATCAAGTTTACGCATTGCTTGCATAAGGAGTTCTTGTGAATAAATTTTCAAACTGGCTGTCCGGGTTGTTTGGTCAAAATACAACACCAACAAAAACCCTCGATACCGCCAACACCGCCCCGTTGACGGACAATCAACTGCAAGCCATTGTCAATAATCAGAATCCGCGCTTTGAGCTTCAACAACTGATCTCCGCTGGCGGACAGTCCGTTGGAAAGCAACGCGAGTTGAACGAAGACAGCCTTCTCGCTCTTACCTCCACCATGGCTGGTAATTCCGGGAATTTGCCCTTCGGTTTGTATATTATTGCAGACGGCATGGGCGGGCATCAGTTCGGGGAAGTGGCCAGCAATGCCGCCATTCGAACCGTTGCTGGATATGTTCTCAGAAAGTTCCACTCTTATCTTTTCCAGCTCAAGACCGACACCATGGATGAGTCGTTTCAAGAGATCATGCTGGCGGCAGTCAGTGAAGCGCAGCGCGCCATCCAACGCGAGGCGCCTGGCAGCGGCACAACACTAACCGCCGCGCTGGTATTAGGGCAGCAAATCACGGTTGCACATGTGGGCGATAGCCGGGCATACTTTATCTATCCTGACGGTCGAATTGAAGCGATCACCCGCGACCATTCGCTTGTAAAACGACTCGAAGAGCTTGGGCACATCTCTCCCGAAGAAGCGGAGAATTATCCTCATCGCAATGTGTTGTATCGCGCGCTGGGTCAGGGTGAAATTTTGGAACCCGATATCTTTACGATTGCATTTCCTCAACCCGCTTATCTGATGATCTGCAGTGACGGTCTGTGGGGCGTGATATCTGAACAGGACCTTGTGCGTTCGATCAATGAAGCCCCCAATCTTCAGCGCGCCTGCCAAAACCTTGTGAACGCCGCCAATGCGGCCGGGGGTCCGGATAACATCAGCGTAGTAATTGCTCAATTGATTGGATAATTATGGCGCCCGAGCAACAGGACTACTACGCCATTTTGGGTGTTGCGCGGGATGCATCGCAGGAAGACATTAAGCACGCCTATTTTGTAGCCGCACAAAAATTACACCCTGATAAAAATACTGCCGCTGGGGAAACCGAATTATTCCTGGGCGCTCAACAGGCATATGAAACATTATCCAACCCAAAGCGCCGCGCGCTATATGATGCAACACTGCCTTCACAGAAAAAAATATTCCTGCCATACGAACACAACTTCATATATAGCCGGACAAACATGGTTCACCTGGATGAACCGCAGATGCTGTATCTGATTATGGAGTTGCAAGCGCCGGCTGAAGCCCGCCGTACGCCATCACCGCCACTGAATGTGTGCCTTGTTCTAGATCGTTCCACATCCATGAAGGGCGAAAAAATGGATGTGGTGAAATCTACCGCCATTCAAGTACTGCGTAATCTTAGACCTCAGGATATCCTCAGCGTGGTCGCTTTTAGCGATCGTGCTGAAGTAATTATTCCCGCTGCTTATCATCAGGATCGTGCACGCCTGGAAGCTCGTATTCAAATGATCCAGCCTTCAGGGGCGACCGAGATCTATCAAGGGCTTGAGGCTGGGGTCAAAGAAGTGATGCGGAGTCTCGATTCCAAACGGATCAACCATATTGTTCTGTTGACCGATGGGCACACTTATGGGGATGAGCAGCAATGCCTTGCGCTTGCATCCAAAGTAGCAGAGCACGGCATAGGCATCAGCGCCATGGGGATTGGACAGGAATGGAATGATGTTTTTCTAGATATGCTTGCCACTCGGACCGGTGGCAGTAGTGCCTTCATTTCCGAGCCGAAGGATATCAAACGTTTGTTACTTGAAAAATTCAACGCACTCGCCCAAACGTACGCGGATGATGTTACATTAGAGTTCAACTCTCTGGACGGCATCGAACTTTCTTACGCATTCCGCCTGCAACCAGATCCAGGTCCTGTTATGGTTGGCGAATCCCCTTTGAGGCTGGGCGCAATATTGCAAGATGCTGCCACTCGTGTTATTTTTGAGTACATAATTAGTCCAAAAGCGGTAAAATCAGATGTACTTACGTTTTTGGAGGGCTCGCTCAAAGTTCTGATCGCATCCCTGCCAACCCCTGTGCCGGCTTTTCAGATGAGCCTTCAGCGACCTGTATCAGACCAGCCTGAAACAGATTCTCCACCTCCAGAGGTGGTCCAAGCCTTATCGCGTTTGATGTTATTCCGTATGCAAGATCGCGCACGTAAAGAGATCGAAAAGGGTAATATCGATAAAGCCACCCGTCAGCTTGAAATGCTTGCCGCTAATTTGCTCTCCCAAGGTGAGCGTAGCCTGGCGCAGACTATCGCACTTGAAGTGGAACACTTGCAACAAAAAAATACCCTCTCTGCAGAGGGAAGTAAAAAAATCAATTATGGTACGCGCGCTTTATTTGCTGCGCCGTCAAAAAAGGAGTTTGCCTCATGATTATTTGTTCAAACTGTCAGCATTCCAATGTCTCAGGTACATTTTTTTGCGTGGAATGCGGAGCACAATTGGATGGCGTTGAAACCCTGACCACCCAGGCGATCACTCAGGAACAGATCTCCGATGAACTTAAAAAGAAGGGACAGCGTCCTGAACCTCCCTCATCTCCGATCAATAGCTGGATCTCCCTGCATTTGATGGATAGCGGCAAGATCCTGCCGCTGGCTTCTCGTAATGAGTTTACGTTGGGGCGTCTAAGCGAAGGCCAGCCCATTATGCCTGATATAGACCTGACACCCTACCAGGCTTATGCTTCGGGGGTTTCACGTTTGCATGTTGTAGTTAAACGCGAAGCCAATCGCATTATCATCATGGACCTGGGTTCATCGAATGGAACCTATCTAAATGGTCGCCGCCTTAACCCGCACGCCGAAGAGACTTTGAATCATGGCGATGTAATCGCCCTGGGTAAACTCAAGATCCAGGTCTTGCTTCGTAACATCTAGGCGAAAGGCTGACGCGCATGGCGATCTCCATTATTCTGCACATTTCCGGTGAGCCTTCCATCCTCGGCGAGGTGGATGATCTTCCCAAGCTTACCGATACACTTATTATTGTTAGTAATCCGCGTTTGCGCGATGGCAAGGATATTCACTACCTTGAGCATAATGTGGTCAAGGTGATCTGGCCCATGCATCAAGTCAATCTAATTGAAGTTTTAGAGAGTGAAGAGGAAGAAGGCCTGATCGGCTTTGTGAGGGAGTAAGATGCCTGAAGAATTTGACCGCCGACGCATCCTCGTGGTGGATGATGAGGAACGCATGGTGCGTTTTATCCGCATGAATTTGGAACATGATGGCTTCCAGGTTGCTGAAGCTTTTAATGGCAAGCAAGCCATCCAAAGATTACGCGATGTAACCCCCGATCTGATTTTGCTTGATGTCATGATGCCTGATATCGACGGTTTCGAAGTACTCGAAACCATCCGTGAAGGCAGCAATGTACCAGTCATCATGCTCACCGCCAAAGGTGAGGAGGATGATCGTGTGCGCGGACTCGAACTCGGCGCGGATGATTACATCACCAAACCCTTCAGCCCGCGCGAGATGGTCAGCCGTGTCAAAGCTGTCATTCGCCGTACTGAAAGTGCGGGCGGCTCGATGCACGATATCATCGAAGTGGATGAACGCCTCAAGGTTGATTTTGACCGTCGTGAGGTCTGGCTCGAAGGCAAGTTGGTCAAACTGCGCCCAACGGAATATCGTTTGCTCTATCACCTCGTACAGAATGCGGGCTGGGTCGTGACCCACGATCAGATCCTTGTAAAAGTTTGGGGCTACGAATACCGCGACGAGCCGCATTATGTGCGCCTCTACATCAACTACCTCCGCCAGAAACTTGAGAAGGACCCCGCCAACCCGAAATACATTCTCACCGAGCGCGGTGTGGGCTATCGGTTTGTGGATTTCAAAAGACAAAAAGTGTAGCGAAATCTCATACGGATTTTTTTATAGAGAGCTTGCGTTTTTCTAACGCAGGCTTTTTATATTAAGGGCATACGTCTCAACCAAATAAAGAAGGATGCTGTTATGTCTAATTTAATTCGTTGAGAGCCTGCTCGTGAGATGATGACTTTGCGAGAGGCGATGGATCACCTGTTCGATGACGCGTTCACACGCCCGCTCACCCTCAGGGACGGCTGGTCGGCACCTGCGATCGACATGTACCAGACTGACGACGAGATCATCGTGAAGGCTTCACTGCCCGGAGTCAAAGCCGACGATGTACAAATCAACATCACCGGTGAAATACTGACCATTAAAGGCGAGACCAAACAGGTCGAAGAGAAAAGGGGAAAAGCCTGGCACGTGCGCGAACAGCGCTGGGGTGCCTTTGAACGTGCCATCGCCTTGCCGACCGAGGTGGTCTCAGACAAAGCCAAAGCTGAGTTTGAGAACGGCATCCTGACCATTACCTTGCCGAAAGCGGAAGAGGTCAAACCCAAGATCATCAACATCAAAGCCAAGTAATGTGAAGTAGGACGAGATAATATCTCGTCCTACGCTTTTAAGTAGAAAATGCAGCAGGGAGAAAAAGCACCTGAATCAGAATCCGCTTTCGGCCCAAGCCGGAAGCGGAACTTTATCCACATATTACCGGTCATCTTGGGGTAAAATCAATATATGCCAAAGCAACCTCCAAAACAACGCATTAT
>JAYUGV010000173.1:0-10848 GCA_043767565.1 Anaerolineales bacterium | reverse complement strand
TCGCTTCCAGAACGATCTGTGCTTTTTGACCTGCGGTTAGTCTTTTTCTTTTGGGCATGATTTTCTCCAGAAAATGTAGCTTAATTATGCCCGTTTTTATGTCTAGATTCCCTTATCCACCATAGACAAAACATGAACGTTGAAATCATATTCTAAGATTTTTGTTTGTATATCAGAAGGCAAATCTGCAAACTTCTTTCCAGCTATCTCTTTGTTATGCGTCCTCTTAACTGTAAAATCATCTCTTTCGTTGAAGTCTGGTAATAATTGAGGAGCAACAAAACCAATAACAGTTCTTAAGCGTTGCTGACCATCAATAACCTCTCGCTTATACTCTAATGTTTTAAGATTTACACGCCGATCTCTAATAAAGATAATCGGTATTGGCAACCCTCGAACGATTGTGTCAATCAAATACGATTTAGTTCCCTTTTTCCACACAGAATTTCTTTGAAATTGAGGGCTTAAAACTAAAGTGCTTGCATTTTGCCAAGCAAGAAAGTCACTTACTTTATAAAAGGTTTTGTGTATAACTAACTGACTCATAGTTTTCACCTTTTTAGAGATAATATCTCAATCACACTTGTACATTATAGCAAACATTGCGCTATTATCAGCGCAGCAAATTCGTCAGCCTTTTTGTTTTGAATTCTTTGTTATACTTGCCATCGCTTATGAACGAAACATGGACTCCCGACTTCTACGTGCGCGATGTCCCCATCTACGGGGATACGATCCTCGCGCCCATGGATGGCTACTCGGACTGGCCCTTCCGGTCCATTTGCCGCGCGTTGGGTTCGGCGATGAGCTACACCGAGTTCGTCAAAGTGGAGAAGATTCTCAGCCGCTCGAAAGAACCGGCGAAGCGGCTCTATTACGAAGAAGCGGAACGTCCTATCACGTTCCAGATCTACGGCGACGACCCCGACTTGATCTTGAAAGCCGCGCTGAAGATCGAGCCATTGAAGCCCGATATCATTGACCTCAACATGGGCTGTCCCGCCAAGTCCATTGCGGATCGCGGCGCGGGCGTGGGCATGATGCCGAGTCCAAAGAAAATTGCCCGAACATTTAAGCTGTTGACATCCGCGCTCAAGGTGCCGGTCACCGGCAAGATTCGTTTGGGTTGGGATCGCGATAAAAACTACAAATTGATCGCGCGCATCGTGGAAGAGAATGGCGGCTCGCTCATCGCTGTCCATGGTCGCACCAAGGAACAACGCTACAGCGGGGACGCCGATTGGGACGCGGTGGCTGAGGTGAAGTCAACGGTTCGGATTCCAGTGGTCGGCTCGGGCGACGTCCGAACCGTGTCCGACATCCAAAGAATGAAACAACATACAAATTGTGACGCGGTCATGATCGGTCGCGCCGCGATCGCCAATCCGTGGATCTTTGCGGGTTATGATCGCGAACAAGTCCCATCTGAGTTGCTGCACGAAACCGTGCGCGAGCATTTGCAAAAGAGCGTCCAGTTCTATGGTGAAGAGGATGGGCAACGCCTCTTCAGAAAATACGCCGTCCAATATTTGTTGTTGAAAACGCTCGACCGCGATGCGCGCAAAGAGATTTTGAAGGAGCGCCCCTCCGGTGAATTTTTGGAGCTGCTGAATCAAGTGTATACCGCGATGGCGTGAATGCGTCGCACCTTCTTCAATAGGATTATTTCAGGCGAAGGCTGATTCTGTTTATGAGCACGCGTACGCGTCCATCTGGTTGGTGCGACGCATCCTCATACGTGGAATATAAATTTGTTATACTCGACATCACCCTCACCCCTGCCCTCTCCCTCAGGGAGAGGGGGAGATTGAAATGGCAAAATCACACACACGTTATGTCTGTCAGGAATGCGGACGCGCCACCGCGTCATATATGGGCAAATGCCCGCAATGCGGATCGTTCAACAGCATGGTGGAGGAAGTTGTCCACGATGAGCCTGTATCAAAAAACAATTCGGTTCGCGGACTTACGGGGAGGTCTGCTCCGCGCTCGATCGGCGATGTCTCCTCTGACGCCGAAGACCGCATCCACTTGCCCATCGGAGAGTTTGCGCGTGTGCTCGGCGGCGGCATCGTCCCTGGCTCGATCGTGTTGGTCGGCGGCGACCCCGGCATCGGCAAGTCCACATTGATGTTGCAGATGACGATGGAGATGGCGGCAACGAAACGCGTCTTGTATGTTTCGGGGGAAGAATCAGAACGCCAGATCAAAATGCGCGCGGTGCGCTTGAACGAAAAGAAGGAACTCCCCAAGAATTTATTACTAGTCACAGAGACCAATCTCGAGATCATTCTGAATCACGTCAATGATGTCAAACCTGATATCCTGATCATTGATTCAATCCAGACCGTCTATCTCTCCAACATGGATTCATCTGCGGGTTCGGTGAGTCAAGTGCGTGAGTGTTCATCGCAATTGCGTGAGCTGGCAAAGACCAGCGGCATCTCGGTCTTCGTCATCGGGCACGTCACCAAAGAAGGGACGATCGCCGGTCCGCGTGTGTTGGAACATATTGTGGATACAGTCCTTTATCTCGAAGGTGACCGCTTCCAGGCATATCGCTTGTTACGCTCTGTGAAGAATCGTTTTGGCGCGACCTCTGAAGTGGGTGTATTCGAAATGCGCGAAGGCGGACTCGTCGAAGTGACGAATCCATCGGAAGCGTTTCTGGCAGAACGCATGATCAATGCTGCAGGTTCCGCGATTGCGGTGACCATGGAAGGGACACGGCCCATACTTGTTGAGATTCAGGGACTCACATCTCCGACGCAATTCGGCAACGCACGCCGCACTGCGAATGGTGTGGACTTCAACCGTCTGCTGTTGACTTCGGCTGTGCTGACGCGCCGTGTGGGGCTTAAACTTTCTGAGCAGGATATTTTTGTCAACGTGGTCGGCGGTTTACAGATCGACGAACCCGCCGCAGACCTCGCCATCGCCGCGGCAATCGCTTCTTCGTGGAGGGATGTCTCGGTCAAAGCCGATGCAGTGTTGATCGGTGAGATCGGTCTGGCAGGCGAGCTACGTATGCCCGGTCAGATGCAGGCGCGTTTGCGTGAGGCGCAAAAGTTGGGATTCAAAACTGCCATCGTCCCGAAAGCGATCCGCAAAGGTGAACCCTACCCTCAAGGGATCGAGATCATTGAAGTGCGGTCACTAGATCAGGCGTTGGATAAGGCGTTTGCAGATTCCAAGGAATTACCCAAAGGGCGAAAAGTAGCGTAGTGTTTCGACATTTCAACCAACGCCGGAAACCTGCGATTGACCAAATGATCAGCGTATCACCCGCCCGCTCCCTGATAGAGCGGGCTTTTTATTTGGAGTAAAAGGTCATAATTCATCCGTGACCTCTATCACTTGTATCTTGATGGCAAAACCTATAAAATCGTGTTAAGAGACAAGGTTTCTCTGTTTTTTCGAGAGGATGGTACTTATGCAGATCACCCGACAAGCGGACTACGCAGTACGAGCAGTTTTATATTTGGCGCGTGTGGGCAATGCTGAGCGCTCAGCGACCGGCACAATAGCAAAGGAACAAAATATTCCGCCCTCATTTTTGGCAAAGATCATTTCACAGCTTTCGATCGCGGGTTTGCTCCACACCTCCCGTGGCGCGCGCGGCGGCGTGACACTGGGGCGCGAAGCCAAAGACATCACCCTGCTCGAAGTCATCGAAGCCATCGATGGTCCGATTCAACTCAATGAATGTGTGCAGGGCGAGGGTGTATGTTCATTCGAAGATAACTGCCCCATTCGTTCGGTCTGGTGCGACGCGCAGGATGAATTGGTGACACGCTTGAAAAGCACCAACTTCGGCGATCTGATGGCACAACCCGCATAAATAAAAAAACCTCAAAATCATCCCTCTCGGATATAATCATCCGGAGGGATTTTTTTCATTTGGAGGATACTATGAATCAAAAATATCTTTACCGAAGTTTGAGCGGATTTTTGACCATAATAGCTATCGCGTCTTGTACGTTCTCTAAACAAAAGATACCGATCGTACCCACCACCGACCTCAAAAAATATGAGACCTCGGTTGCTAGCACAAAACAGGCGGTTGCGCAATTAACCGAACAGGCTGCCCCAACACTTATATCAACTACATCAACACCCCAAGTTTCACAAATAACAAAAACTTCCCTGGTCAGCCTTGATGATCAGAGTACCCTTTTCATTGATCAGAAAGCGGGCGTTCAATTAACCATACCACCGGGTTGGCTGGCGGTCCGCCCTAATGAAGATGAATATTACAAAGCGTTTGCCCTGGATGAAGTTTTATCAAGCCCAGCGATCAACGACAGACTCACCAAACTGGCGAGTGCTAACACGGATTACTTCCGCCTGGATGCCATCGATATCCGTCCTGATCATATAGTGGATGGCATCATATCAGTGATAAGCGTTAACTTTCAGCCAGATGATTTCAGGAGTCTGGAAGAATGGGCTAAATCTGAAAGCACGAAAAAGAGTCCTTTTAAAGAGTACGGATTCATATCCTCCGCAATTCAAAAGACTGCTGACGGTAGTACACACGTCTTGGTCGTTCAAGAAAGATGGAAGGGCAGCGCCAACGGCACCTTGTATCATAGAGAGGTATTCTTCAGCCTAGCCTCCGGAACTCTCATGATTGACCTTCAAACAAACCGCAACCTCAAAGACACCATGCTCCCGGAATTTGAGCAAGTAATAAACAGCCTCTCGTTGCTCAAACCATAAGAGCCCAAGAATCCATCCCGATTATATGTACCCTTAACGGGCATATATAATCGGGATGGATTTTTCATTTGACAAGGAGACGCCTCATGTCTGGACCCAGAGTTGTTCGCGCCCCGAGGGGCATTGACCTCACCTGTAAGAACTGGCTCAGCGAAGCCGCCTACCGCATGATCCAAAACAACCTCGATCCAGAGGTGGCTGAAAAGCCGGATGATCTCGTCGTCTATGGCGGACGAGGCAAAGCCGCCCGTAACTGGGAATCGTTCGACGCGATCCTTGAATCGCTCAAGAATCTCGAAGAAGATGAAACGTTGCTGGTGCAATCAGGGAAACCAGTGGTTATTTTCAAATCACATAAAGATGCGCCTAAAGTTTTGATCGCCAACTCTAATATCGTTCCGCATTGGGCAACTTGGGAAAAGTTCGATGAGTTGGATAAAAAAGGACTCATCATGTACGGGCAGATGACTGCCGGTTCATGGATTTATATCGGCACACAGGGGATTCTGCAAGGCACATATGAAACCTTCGGCGCGCTCGCAAAACTCAAAGGCTGGGGTTCATTGAAAGGCAAGTTTGTGCTCACCGCCGGACTCGGCGGAATGGGCGGCGCGCAGCCACTGTCAATCACTATGAATGAAGGTGTTGGATTAATTGTTGAGGTTGACCCGGAACGTGCCGAACGCCGTCGCGCGATTGGGTATGTGGATATGGTCGTAGATAATCTTGAAGAAGCGATGACGCTTGTTGAAGAGTTCAAAGAGAAACAAATTCCAAAATCCATCGGACTCATCGGCAACGCGGCTGATGTGTATACGGAGCTTTATCAGCGTGGGATCATTCCCGATGTGGTGACAGATCAAACGTCGGCGCATGAGGCGTTGTTCTATATCCCATCCGGGTTGTCAGTCACAGCGGCGGATGAGCTGCGCAGATCCGATCCTGAGAAATATAAAAAGATGGCAATGGACTCAATGTCCACACATGTGCGCGCCATGTTGGATTTCCAACGCGCCGGTGCGGAAGTATTTGATTACGGCAACAACCTGCGCCAGCAGGCGTTCAACAACGGCGTGAGCGATGCGTTCGAGTTTCCCGGTTTTGTACCCGCTTATATCCGTCCGTTGTTCTGCGAGGGCAAGGGACCGTTCCGTTGGGTGGCGTTATCGGGAGATAAGGAAGATATTTACACGACCGATCAAGCCATCATGGAGTTGTTCCCTGATGATGACCATCTCCATCGCTGGTTGAAGATGGCGCGTGAGAAAGTTCCGTTTCAGGGACTGCCCGCGCGCATCTGCTGGCTGGGATACGGCGAACGCGCGAAGGCTGGACTGATGTTCAATGAATTGGTCGCGAGCGGCAAAGTGAAAGCGCCAATCGTGATCGGGCGCGACCATTTGGATTCGGGTTCAGTCGCTTCACCCAACCGTGAGACCGAAGCCATGAAAGACGGCTCCGATGCGATCAGTGACTGGGCGATCCTCAATGCAATGATAAACATCGTCGGTGGCGCGACGTGGGTCTCATTCCATCACGGCGGTGGTGTAGGCATGGGATACAGTCAACATGCGGGGCAAGTCATCGTCGCAGATGGGACTCCCGAAGCAGCTCGCAGGTTGGAAAGAGTCCTGACTACCGATCCAGGCATGGGCGTCGTCAGACACGCGGATGCAGGCTATGAAATCGCTATCGAAGCGGCGAAGCGTCACGGTATCAAAATGCCGATGTTGAAATAAATTGGTATTTATCCATGCATACAGAAACTCGAAACTGGATTTCGAAAGGTGATAAAGGATTGGGCACTGCTGGCTTCGCCTTGAATTCTGTCGATGGACCCTTGCCAGTGACAACAGGCATACATTGTCAACAAGCCGCCGAGAATTATCTCAAAGCCTATTTGCAGGAAAGTGGAGTTCCATTTTCAAGTGGATACAAATTAATTGCCTTATTTGAAGCCTGCGTTTCGTTTGACAGGTCATTCGAAACTTTGCGCGCAAATATCGATCAATTGGAAGGATATTCAATTGCCTCTCGTTATCCCAAAGTTGAAGATTCTCTTGAATTCAGGAAAGATGCGATTGCTACTGCAACTCGTGTAAAAGAATTCGTTTTGGATAAGCTGGCCTGAGATGCAGAGGCGAAGCAAACATAATGGTCGAATTCTAGCTGGCGTTTGTATAACAATATTTACACTCCTTGCCTGCGAACCAGTGATTGCGATCGGATGGAAAGAAATATTATTCGTAGTTATCCTGCTGGCGTTCCTCTTTGGTCCGCCAGTATATAGGTTCATCCGCAGGATTGAAAACTCTTTAAAGCAAAAAGACAAATGATGCGACCAGGCAGGCGGATGTAACATCCACCTGTTCTTTTTATTATTTCTGCGCTTGTATTTGATACGTATTTGGCGTATGATATTTACGGAGGCAAAAATGTCTACAAACGATGGTGAGCCTGAAGAGAATAAAAAGAAGCAAAAGCAGTATATGTGGCTGGGGTTTGGTAATTACTCTGGCAGTGGCGTACAAGGTCCAATCAATCCGGGGAATGTCCGGGCCGACGTGAGCATATTTGATAAACTATTTGAATTGTTCGGTGTAAAAGATAAGCCCAAAAAGGAATCGGATGAAACGGAAAAGATCAAATAGCAAGGTCGTTCGGTAGGTTTTGGTGAACGACCCCAGAGGCCATGAGCATCCGGGGTCGTTTTTGATCTCGATCTTTTCTAAAGCATGCTATTTCAGTAGAGTTTACTGCTGTCGCAATGGCGGCATGGGAAGTGGAATATTGAAAGTCGTTGCGGCGACTCCCATACCAAGTTCACAAGTATTCGGTGGAATTGTCGCAGTATAGCCCTTGCGTGATGAGGGATACTCTGCCGCCCAGAACATAAAGCCCAACATACCGGAGGTCGTCCCTGCGCCGTTGGGTGCAAGGGTTTGCAGGAAGTTGGCATCTGCTTTTTGTTCGGAGGAGGCGAAGTTGTTACAGTTGGCGATATTGCCCTTGAGGTACAACGCACCGGTAAACTTGGCTGGAGCCAGCGGTGGCACAACCGGCGAATACTGCGGCTTGCCATCCACATGTTCCTGCCAGTCAGCGGGTGTGCTGGATGAAGTACCACCCACCATCGCATTGGCATAATCCAACACCGGGTTGGCAGTGGTCAGCCAGTATTGCGTTGCGTAGCGATTCAAGTCGATCAACCAGCGGTCACCCGCACCCACGTCGATGGTCAGGCGTTTGGCAGAATTACTTCCCGTGGCGTCATAAGGCAGGACAGAGCGATATGCATTAATGAATGACTGCACTCCGGCGATATTCGGAGCACTGCTGTTCTCATAATCGATCTCGATGCCCACGCCCAGCGCCTGGGCGATTGCGGCGGCGTTGAGACCAAGTTGTGTGGGATTGGCAGCGAGCGCCGTATCCCAATCAGCAGTGTAGGTGATGCCGCCGATCGAAAGCATCACACGGATACCGCGGCTCTTGAAATAATCCACCACTGCTTGATCCATGCCAACGGGGATCATGTTGTTGAGTCCGGTATCGGTTTGGTTAAGCATCTTCAAAGGATTCACAAAACTCAACACGACCACGTTCACAGACGGACGTCCATCACCACGGTCGATCAGCCAGTGATTGGCGGTGTCAAATTCGCCTCCAGGTGTCGTATTGCGAACGAGACTCCAGTCACAAAAATGGTTGCCGCAATGCCAGGCGCCAAAGATCTGGATCGGCGTGGCAGGCGCCGGTGTAGCAGTGGGACCGGGCGGGGTGTCGGTGTGGGCTTTCCGGCGGCAGAAACCATGTTGATACCGCCGAAAACCAGCATGGCAATCAGGAAACCTGTCAATACGGTACGAGCAAAGTGCTTATGCATGTCATTCTCCTTTTGGGCTGTGATATGAGGAACATTCAACGGGAGGAAATGGGTTTATATATCGCGGCGGGAACCTCCTTGATGCAATAGTACAAACATCGTAAAAAATTCTGGTTCAGATTTCAACAACCAATATGTTACACATAACACCCTCACCGTAGTTTGGATTCTCAAAACCCCGCATGGCGTTATACTCAGTAACTCACCTTACGCAGTTTATACTCTTGCAGGGTCTGTGACCCTGCAACGTAACCTGCAAAACACGGCGGTCAGAGACCGCCTTTGAGCGAGGGTGCGTAAGATGAATCAGCAAAACAAAGGAGTTGCCATGCCGCTCATCCATGCTTGTATCGCCCCGCACGCCGGGGATTTGATTGACGATCAAAACAAAGTTGCACTCACTCACAAATCTATGCTGGCGATGGGTGCAAGATTGGCAGCGCTCGCGCCCGAAACGATTGTGATCATCAACCCGCATGGCTTCCGCGTCAGTAATGCCCTGAGCATTGCTATCACCGAGAAAGCAACCGCTGAATGGTCGCCAGAATTGAAATTGGATTTTGATATCGATCAGGAACTAGCCAACACGATTGCCGATGAAGCCGCCTTATCGAATATTCCAATCGTGCGTTACATCTATGGAGCCAGCAGCGGCGACTCATGTTATGTGCCTTTGGATTGGGGTGCCGTGGTACCACTCTACTTTATGGGACGTCGTGGCGCCGCGGCGCCACCGAAAATTGTCCATTGTTCCCCCATGCGGACTCTCCCCTTAGCCACGCATTACGAATTCGGTCGCGCCATCGGGCGGGTGATCCGCGAAGCAAGCCAGCGCATCGCCTTCATCGCCAGCGCGGACCAAGGTCACGCCCACGACGTAAATGGACCTTACGGCTTCGATCCCGCCTCAGCAAAGTATGATGCGTGGATGCAGGAAGTCATTCGCAATGGTAATCTCGACGAACTACTTAACGCCGATCCGCAGTTGGTGGAAGATGGCAAGCCCGATAGTTTGTGGCCCACATTGGTTTTGGCGGGTGTTCTGAAAGAGAATCCAATGCAGGCAAAATTGCTTTCGTATGAAGTAAATGTTTATTTCGGAATTCTCTGCGCGGAATTCACACAACTATAAAAACGCCGAAGGCGTGAAATGATCATAGAATTCGCATCAAACGATTTTTACAAACCCTGAAAGGGTGACATGGGCTATCCAATTCATGTCACCCCTACGGGGTTCTGATCTTGATTAACATCAAGCTACAATCCTGGCATCCCTTCGGGATTATAAATAACGTGAATAATGGATAAGCAAAAACCATCGACATGTCACCCTGAAGGAGCGGTTTTCAGCGACCGAAGGGTCTCGGATTTGCCATGGTAGAGACACTTGCACCGAGCGCAAGTACGGTGTGCCCCTCAGCATGACATAATATCGTTGTCCACTGTTGTATAACTGTTGTGTAGTTCTTTATGCTTTCTTTCTTCGCAGAAAAACTCCCAACCCCAAAAGGGCAAGGATGGCGGTAATAATACCGGCAATAGGCAGGGTTCTGTTGGGAACAGTGTCTGGTGTATCGGTGACGGTAGATGTGGGAGTTACTTCGGGTGCGGGTTCTTTTTTGATCACGAACACGGCGGTGGTGCGACCGGGCACGTTGAAGGTATTGTTTGAGTAGGATGCCTGCTTCACAACTTCATCGGCGGAATTTTGCTGGATAGGATGTAAAACATAGTTACCTTTGATAAGTGCTACATCTTTGATTATGACTGGATCAGGGCGGGCGTTGAAGAGCACGATAATCTCTTGATAGCTTGAATCAAGATTGGAGTTATCCTGCAAGCGCATCACGATCAAGCCTGAGATTTGTTCGGGTCCGGTGTTGAGGAAGGTGAGGTCATGTTGAATATCATCCGCGGTTTCGAGACGGAACAATTTGGAACTCTTGCGAATTTGCAGAAACTCACGGAATGCGGCTGAGGCGGAGGTAATGTCTGTTTTGGTGGGAGCAAGTTTCGGGTCGGCAAGCAGCGGTTTGTAAATAGTCCATTGACCGGTGCCTTCGAGTGGAAGTCCCACGCCGAAGTTGTTTGACTCGTAGGTCCAATCCAGTTTGTTGAACCAATCGCCAGAGTTGTAGGAATTGGGGTCGAAGGATTTGGAGCGCAGGATGTCGTCGCCCGCGTGGAAGAAGGGCACGCCCTGGCTGAACATGACGAGGCTGAGGGCGAGGTTGTTCATG
>JAYUGV010000172.1:0-4358 GCA_043767565.1 Anaerolineales bacterium | reverse complement strand
AAGGCTTACTTTATGTCGTTGTGAGCCGCCGATTTTGCTCTTTGGCGGCGAAGCAATCTCCTCTTTGACGGGTAAAGTTGACTTTTGGGAGATTGCTTTGTCGGGGAAAGGCACCTTCCTCGCAACGACATGGTTAATTTTAGGATAGACACTAAGCTAATAACAGCGAAGGAGTTCCCATGGCTTTATCATTTTCATTCGGTACGGTAGGTTCACCGATGGGCACACCCAAGAAACCGGGCGGCTCGGTGGGTTCGATCGAATTCAGCAAGTCCATTGGGTTGACAGCATTTGAGCTGGGCTGGGTGCAGTCGGTGCGCGTCTCGGAAGAGACTTGTGCAGTAATTAAAAAGACCGGCGCAGAGCAAGGCGTAGCTCTGAGCGTCCATGCCTCTTACTTCTTCAATCTAAACGCGACCGATGAAGAGTGGCCCAAATCTCGTAAACGTCTCATGGATGCGGCGCACTATGGCAACCTCGCGGGCGCAACCGACATCATCTTTCATCCCGGTTCGTATTTTGGCAATCCACCTGCAGAAGTGCTGAAGGTCGCCATCCCGCGCTTGAAGGGCTGCGTGGATGAATTACGCAAAGCGCAGAACCCGGTGAACTTGCGACCGGAGACGATGGGCAAGTCTGCGATGCTGGGTTCGATGGAAGATACGTTGGAAATGAGCAAAGCTATCAAGGGCGTTCTGCCCTGCATTGACTTCGCGCACCTGCATGCCCGTCCCGGTGATGGGACGATGAACACGGTTAAGGAGTGGAGCGGGATCCTCGAAGCGTATCAGCAAGCGTTGGGGAAAGAGGCGTTGAAGAAGCTCCATATCCATTTGTCGGGGATCGAATACGGTCCTAAAGGCGAGAAGAATCATCTGGCGTTGGGCGAATCGGATTTGAAATTAAATTATCTATTTGAAGTGTTGAAAGATTTTGGCTGTGCCGGAAGAATTCTCTGCGAAAGCCCGATCATGGAAACAGACTCGTTGAACATGAAAAAAGCGTGGATGAAGATCAGCGGCGAGAAGGAATAAAAAAATTATTACATCGAGAGAATCAAAACGGGACGCGTCATCTTCTTTGTCCCGGTTTGATTTTATGGAAATACTGCTTGCTGCCAATCCTATTGAATAGTCCAGCCGCCATCGACCATGATCGTCTCGCCTGTGATGAGTGAAGCCGCAGGGGATGCGAGGAATACAACGGGACCCGCCACTTCCTCCAATGTACCGATGCGCCCGAGCGGAATTCGCCTGCGGACAGAGTCGCGGAAGTCGGTATCGTCCAGCCATTTCTTTGTACCGGGTGTCGTGATAAATGTGGGAGCCACAGCATTGACGTTGATGTTATAAGGCGCCCATTCCAGCGCAAGACATTTGGTGAGATGCGCGATCGCGGCTTTCGTCATGCAATAAACTGATTCAGTAGGCAACGCCACAAAACCAGCCTGCGAACAAATGTTGATGATGCGTCCGCGTTTTTGTTTGATCATGATCTTGCCCACCGCTTGCGCTGTAAAGAACGTCCCTTTGAGATTCACATTCAAGGTATCGTCAAAATCCTTTTCGGTGACACGTTCGGCTGGGTTGGGCGCTCCGATACCGGCGTTGTTCACAAGGATATCAAGGCGTTTGAAATGCTTGAACCCTGCCTGCACCGCCGCAGAGATTTCATCCATTTTGCTGACGTCCATCTGCACGGGCAAAACTTCGCGTCCCAACTTTTGGATTTGCTTCACGAGTCCTTGCCCAACTGAGAGTTGCCTCAGTCCGAGAATAATATCCGCCCCTGACTCAGCCAACGCAAGGGCGCACGCCTTGCCGATTCCTTTCGATGAAGCGGTGACGAGCGCCACCTGACCGGTCAATGGTTGTTTATCTGTCATGTTGTTTCTCCAATGCAAGCCTGAGCGCACAAAGCGCCAGCGCCAACGTGATGGGCGCAAAGATGAAATTTTCAGCTGAGACACCCGAAGCCAGATTTCCCAACATGTTCAATAACAGGAATGCGAAAATGATCCAAACAAGGATATTCACCGCTCCTGAAAATTTCCCGGCATTGACATAGCCAGTTTTCGCGGCGATGACGAGACCGAAGAACAATGTCACAGCGATGGCGATGGTCTCAAGCATTACGAGATTCTCTGACGTTACCTGTCCGCCCCACATCATTGTGGCAGGGATAATTTTCAACAGCACGAGAATATGAAAGACTAGCAATGATCCCAGCGAAGCAAGCAGGATATTCCCGGCAAGTTTAGCACTGATCAGTTTTTTTCATGAGACGACTCCAGAAATCAGGGATGGGTCAATTATAGCGTGTGAGAAAGGCGCATCACGATATAAGATTCGTTGAAAATAAAATGTAGATGAAAGGGACTGAGGAGGAGGAAATAAAACTAACGGTTTAAGTTAGCAGATTGTGGGCGGGCGTGGATTCTACCTGGGCAGAAAAAACTCGAATCCAGAAAATGTCTGTCATAGATCGCGCCGCGAAGTGTTCCGCAAATCGGCTGTATGATGCTGGTGCTCTTCCGGTACGCTTTTATAGACAGATTTCACAAGTAATATTAAAGATGGGATTTGCAAGTTAATCCCTCCTTGGATTCAAGTGCTAAGGGTTTATGAAAATATAAGTTCCATCTCTCCTAACAAGACGATGTCTTTGCGAGGGCGCTCTCCCTGGCACCGCCCGTGATTTGCTTAGCAAATCAGGCAGGTGTGTTCTTGCCCGAAGCAATCCTGCTTTACAATACGGAGATTGCTTCGCCGCCCAAAGGCAAGTGCGGCGGCTCGCAACGACATCACGGGAAGTTATTTATTATCTGGTCCTACGGACTCCTTAAGACCATTGATGTATGGGATGTTTCAAACCTGATGCATGGATCAGATGCTGATAGTTTCGTAAGTCAAGGCCTTTGTTCTCTTAACAAACCCGGACATGAAAACAGCCGACGAAAAACTCCGGGATCTGGATGCCTCGGAGTTTTGATCTTATCCAATTTTCGGACTAGTTTTTGCCAGTAGGCTGGCGATACTTTTCAATTCGAGCCACCATTGTTCTTTTGGGCGTTGGTGTTCAGCATCGATCATGCGGTCAAAGTCGCGCAGGTCGTGGAATTTGATCTGTCCATTTTGAATGCCGATGAACGCGCTGTCGCTGCTTTGCTTGTCACATTGTTCGATCAAATGCTCCAGGCACATCCGCGCCAGCCGCGTGGCTTGGATGCGGTCGAACGGTGAAGGGTCACCGCCCTGTTGTAAATGCCCGAGGATGGCGGGGCGCACGTCGAACACATCCCGCCCCTCCTCTTCGAAAAGGGCACACATGAACTCAGTGTTATAGACCGGGTTGGCATATTCATTGCGGATCATCAAACCAAGCCGCTTGCCAGATTGGAAACCCTTTAGCATTTTTTCAACATCAATTTGCATGTCACGCAGTTTGACGCCCTCTTCATGCATGTACACGCGCTCCGCACCGGTTGCCATGCCGCTCATCAGCGCGAGATAGCCGCAGTAGTGGCCCATCACTTCCACGATAAAACAGCGCCGCGTTGCTACCGCCGATTGTTTGATCTTATCGACCGCATCCACGATACTGTTCAGGGCGGTGTCTGCGCCGATGCTGAATTCAGAACCGGGCAGGTTATTATTGATGGAGGCGGGTAAACAAATGATCGGGATGTTGAAACTCGGAAAATTCGGACGGTTGCTCAACATGCTGAAGGCGGCTTCATAGGCGGTCCAGCCTCCGATCATCAACAAGGCGTCGATGTGATGGTCTTCGATGACGCGGGCAATGGAATAGAGATCGCGGCCTTTCGGAGCCCGGCGCGTCGTTCCCAACATTGAGCCGCCGCGTGAAGCCCAGCCGCTGACGCTCATCCAGTTCATCTCCTCCACTTCACCATCGATCAAGCCCTCAAAGCCGTTATGGATGCCCAACATGATATGACCCATATCCAGTCCCAGGCGGATCGCTGCGCGCGTGGCAGTATTTGTGCCGGGTGCAGGTGCGCCCGCATTCAGAACCCCAATGCGGAAGCGTTTCTTCGCCGGGTCGATGGGATGCGGTAAAGCGCGCACCATCGTTTTGAAAGTGTCGAACGCATTCTTGAACGATGGACTGCGGAGGGACATGGCGCGTTCATAATCTTTCGCGTTGATCGCTTCAGCGACTGCCAGAATTCTCTGTACGCTTGCCATCAACGGTAAACGTGTCATGCGGTTGTTGTGGATGCCGATCACAACCGGTTCATCTTCCGGCTTTGCGGCGAGGATCGTATTGACCGCTTCGTAGCCCATCAATGTGCTCAGGTTGCGATCGAAGGCGCTGGGACGTCCGCCGCGCTGGAC
>JAYUGV010000171.1:0-10853 GCA_043767565.1 Anaerolineales bacterium | reverse complement strand
TCGGCGATCAACCGCGTCTCTCCAATCATGGATTACTCACCACCGTCGGCTGGAATTTCGAGGGCCACACCGCGTATGCCTTCGATGGCGGGATCTTCGTTACGGGCTCAGCCGTCCAGTGGCTGAGAGATAACTTGAAAGCCGTACCAGACTCTGCGTCAAGTAATGAGGCGGCGAAGCGTTCCACTGATTTAGGCGTGGTCGTTGTCCCCGCTCTACAAGGACTCGCCGCGCCGCACTGGCGGACAGATGTCTGCGGTGCGATGTTTGGGTTGAACCGCAGCACAACATCGGATGATATCGTCCGCGCGACGTTGGATGGGATTGCCTGCCGAGTCTATGAAGTGGTCACTGCCATGTCGCAGGATGCCGGGCAGGCCCCGCCGTACTTGAAAGTAGATGGCGGTCCATCAGGCAATCCGTATCTCATGCAGATAATTGCTGATTTGCTGAATCTCGAAGTCCGCGTTTCGGCGGCGCTGGAGGCGACTGCGATCGGTATTGCCAATCTTGCGGGAGTTTCGGCATTGGGCACATCGTTGGATGAGTTGTCGAAGAATTGGAAAGCGGAGACAAGTTATTTACCGAGGATGAGGGAAGAAGAAAGAGGAAAGAAATTGGAGCAGTGGAATAAGGCTGTGGAGGCTGTAAAGATGTATACAGGTAAACAAGGAAACACGTAAACAAAAGTATCCACGTGTCTACTTGTTTCCTTGTTTACATTTCTCAACCCATTATGAACAATATCTACGACATTGCCATCATAGGCGCGGGCGCGGTTGGCTCCGCCGTTGCGCGTGAACTCTCACGATACGATTTGAAAGTCGTGTTGCTGGAATCCAATTCGGATGTTGGCATGGGGACATCGAAAGCCAGCACGGCGATCTGGCATACGGGCTATGATGCGACGCCAGGTTCGCTGGAGTCACAGTTATTGAAGCGTAGTTATCCATTGATGGAAAAGTTTATGAAAGAAGTGGGGAGTCCGTTTGAGTTGGTTGGCGGGTTGCTGATTGCCTGGAATGAAGATCAATTGCATATGCTCCCCAAGCTGTTGGAAAAGGCTAATCAAAACGGAGATTTAGATTGTTACCTGACCGATAAAGACGAAGTGTACAAACGCGAGCCGCATTTGGGAGATGGCGCGCTTGGAGGAATGTTCGTGCCGCGTGAAGGAATCCTTTGCACGTTTACCATTCCACTGGCGTGCGCGACTCAGGCAGTGGTCAATGGCGTGACGTTGAAACTCAATTTTCGAGTTGAAGGGATTTCTTCAAAAGACGATATTCACCTGATTTCGAGTAAAGATGAAATCGTGCAAGCCCGCTGGGTTGTCAATGCGGCTGGACTTTTCTCGGACGAGATCAATAATCAATTTGGTTATGAAAATTTCACTGTCACACCACGGCGCGGGGAATTGATCATTTATGATAAATTATCGCGTTCATTAGTCAATCATGTTTTACTGCCGGTGCCGACTGCGACAACCAAAGGCGTGTTGATTAGCCCGACGATCTATGGGAATGTGTTGCTTGGTCCCACCGCGGAAGACCTGCCTGACAAAACTGCGACGAATACGAGTGCAAGTGGATTAAGTTCTTTGCTGGAAAAAGGAAAGAAAATATTACCTGGGTTATTGGAGGAAGAAGTCACAGCCACGTACTCAGGTCTGCGTGCTGCAACAGAGCATAGCGATTATCAGATTGCGCTGCATGCTGAGCAACGATATGTCTGCGTCGGTGGGATTCGGTCTACGGGGATTTCGGCGAGTCTGGGAATCGCGGAGTATGTTGTTGATCTGTTGAAAGAGGGTGGTCTGGAATTAAAACGCAAGTCGGAATTCAAATCCATCAAAATGCCGAATATTGGGGAAGCGTTTTCACGTCCGTATCAGCGGGCGGAGTTGATCGCTGAGAATTCTGATTACGGAAAGATCGTCTGTCACTGTGAGCGCGTGACGTTAGGTGAGTTGAATGATGCGATAAGTTCGGATATTCCCGCGACAAGTTTAGATGCATTGCGCAGAAGAACGAGAGCGATGCAGGGACGCTGTCAGGGGTTTAATTGTCAGGCGAGTTTGTTGAGTGCTTTGGGAAGTCGTAGTAACGACTTCAGTCGTTCTGGCGCTCGTGCGAAGAGGGCGACTGAAGTCGCCACTACGGTGTTGATTGTCGGCGCAGGACCGGCGGGGCTTGCGGCGGCGTTGGAGTTGAAGAAACTTGGTGTAAAAGATATTGTTATCGCAGAGCGCGAAAGCGAAGCCGGTGGGATTCCACGGATGTGCGGGCATACGGGGTTTGGTCTGCGTGATTTGCAGCGGGTGATGACCGGTCCGAGTTATGCGCGGAAGTATCGCGAGATGGCGGAGGCGGCGGGGATCAAGATTGCTACGGATACAACGATCACAGCCCTCACCCCTAGCCCCTCTACCCTAAAGGGCACACGTCCCGCTGGGAGAGGGGGACTTGTTGGAATTAATTTCACTTCCCCAGATGGAATTGGAAGTATTGAGGCAAAGTCTATCTTGCTGGCAACGGGTGTGCGGGAGCGACCAAGGTCGGCAAGATTGATTCCTGGACACCGCCCGCAGGGAGTGTTTACGACGGGGTCGTTGCAGAGATTTGTATATGAACATCATTTGCCAGTTGGCAAGCGGGCGGTGATCGTTGGCGCCGAGGTTGTCAGTTTGTCAGTAGTGACGACTCTTTTACACGCGGGTGTGAAAGTCGCAGGGTTGGTGACTGAGTTGCCGAAGCATCAATTGTATCTGCCGGTCTTCCTGCCAGCGAAAATCTTTTATGCAGATATTCTGGCACGTGCGCCGATATTTACTAACAAGCGTGTGACGAATATCTTGGGACGTTCACGAGTGGAAGGAATCGAAGTTACAGATTTAGAGTCAGGAAAAATTGATGTTGTTGAATGCGACACTGTCGTCTTTACAGGCGATTGGATTCCGGAGAATGAACTGGCGAGAAGGGGAGATGTCGAAACGCTCAAGCCGTCGCTGGGTCCGCAAGTGGATGCGACGTTTAGAACATCGCAGGTGGGAGTCTTTGCGGCGGGGAATCTATTACGGGGAGTGGAGACTGCGGATTGGGCGGCACTGGAGGGTCGCGGTGCGGCGCGGTCGATGGCTCGGTGGTTGGAAAATGCCAGTTGGTCAGCGAGCAGGCTGGGGGTCGAGTGTGAAGCGCCGCTTGCGTGGATTTGCCCAAATGTGTTGAGTCCGGATGTCCGCGTGGAAGGATTCAGAATCTGGTCGAAGGAATTTCGAAAGAACGCAACTCTGCAACTAAAGCAAGATGAGCGGGTTCTGTATGAAAAGAAGATCGGCTGGTTGAAGGCAAATGTCGCCTTGAGCTTGACTGGCGATTGGGTTGAGAAAGTGGATTATGCTGGCGAGCCTGTGAAACTTGTCATACAACCCTGAGTTATGGTAAAGTTCAACGAGTAAGCCGAAGACGCTAGAACGTTCTTTACCACAAAGGATCACGAAGTTTCACAAAGGTTAAATACTTTTCCTTTGTGTTCCCTGGTGACACTGCGTGGCGAGAAAAAAACATGGAGATGCTATGAAAATTGCGCTCGTCATCGGTTCGACCGTTTCAACAATCAAGGATGAAGTAATACAGGGGCGAAAACTGCTTATCGTGCGGAATGCGGATACGACAGGGACACCAACAGGCGACCCATATATCGCGGTGGATACCGTGAGTGCGGGAACGGGTGACCTCGTGATCGTGACCAATGGTTCATCCGCCCGTTATACCAATCAAACTACCAATGCACCTGTAGACGCGGTGATCATCGGCGTTATTGACTCGCTCGAGATGAGCGGCAAGGTCACGTATAGGAACGAGTAATTACCAATTACGAATTACCATTTGGAGTAATTTGTAATTGGTAATTCGTTTTTTGCCATGAGCGATTCCCGAGACCTCCTCTCCGTTGGCGTGGATGTGGGTACGACCACCACACAAATTGTCTTTTCACGCCTCAATTTGCAGGATGTCTCACGACCGGGTCAGATACCACGCATCAATATTACGGACAGAAAAGTCATTTATCAAAGCCCGATTGTATTCACACCGTTAAAAGATTTTGAAACCATCGATGCGGATAAACTAAATGAAATCGTGCGGCGTGAATATTCAGCCGCGGGCATTGATCCGAGTCAAGTGGAAACGGGCGCAGTCATCATCACGGGTGAGACTGCGAAGAAAAAAAATGCGGATGAAATTCTCCGGGCATTATCCGGACTGGCTGGAGAGTTCGTTGTCAGCGTAGCGGGACCAAACGTTGAAAGTTTAATCGCAGGCAAGGGCGCGGGCGCGGCGGATTATTCGCAGAAAAATTACGCGGTCGTCACGAACATTGACATCGGCGGCGGAAGCGCGAACAGCGCGACGTTTCGAAGCGGAAACTTGATCGGCGCCGCGGCGATGAATTATGGCGGACGCATTTTGGAAGTGGAACATTCGACAGGTAAAGTGAGACATATTGCTGAGCCTGCAAAACATATCCTGAAAGATTGTAATTTGGAATTGGTAATTGGTAATTCGCCGTCGCTCGAAGATTTACGTCGCTTCACTGACCGTATGGCAGACATGACCGTCGAATTGATCGAAGGCACATCGTCGCCGCTGGCGCAAAAGATTTATCTCACGCCGCCGGTCGGTGAGTCGGGCAAAGGCTCGGTGTTGATGTTCTCAGGCGGCATCGGACATTATTACTATAATCCGATTCCCATCAACTCGGTGAGCGACGCGACGATTCATGATGATGTCGGTCCGTTGCTGGCGGAGTCGTTGCGCAAACATGCAAGACTGAATTCTTATTCGATTGTGCCGCCATCTGAGACAGTCCGCGCGACGGTGCTAGGAGCCAGCACGCAAACGGTGACGTTATCCGGCTCGACGATTTGGGCAGAGAAAGAAATTCTGCCGTTGAAGAACGTGCCTGTGATAAGACCGATACTTGGCGCAGAGCGGAGTGAGCCGATAGGCGAACGCAGTCGAAGCGCAGTGCTTGAAGGCGCTTCGTCTACGCCGCTGAGTACAGTGGCTCCGCTACCCAAAGGGTACGATGTCAGCGCGGAGGACATTTCAAGAAGTATCACCGAAGCTGTGATGCGCTGGGATGTCAATCTCGCGACTGACCCATTTGCGATTGCTTTGGAACTTAACAAGTCATTGGATTATGAATCGCTCACGCAACTGGCAAGCGGATTGAAGATGTTCGCCGACACCATGCCAAGCGACAGACCACTCATCGCAATCATCGAACGCGACTACGCCCAGGCGCTCGGTCAAACTGTGAAAGGACTCGCTCCTTCGCGTGCTTTGCTCGTCATTGACCAGGTTGGCTTATCCGAAGGTGATTACATTGACATTGGCACCCCGCTCATGGACGGACGTGTCGTCCCATTGAGCGTGAAGACGTTGATTTTTTATCATTGACCTATGGATACTGTTGCTTTGCATTTCCGATTGAGCGGGGCTAAAGCCGCCTGCTCAACACATGGAAGCCCCTTCGGGGCTGATGGCGGAGTCCGCTTCAGCGGACTTCCACGAACTGAGGCAGGGATTTATCCCGCCGAACGCGTTGTCCCATTGAGTGTGAAGACGTTGATTTTTTATCATTGATGTTATTCCGTTTATTGAGTAGGACGAAGTCCTTACGAAACCAGCATAATCTAATAGCCACATAAGGAGATTTCACGATGGCAACTGTACCTAGCAAAGTCCAAGACCGATTATCGGCGGGCATCAAACGATTTCAGCCTATTCTCACCTCTGCTAAATCCCGTGATGTTAACGAGTCAGATACCGTTATCATCGTAACTGATATGTTGGCTGAAATTTTTGGCTTCCAAAAATATTCTGAAATAACGTCAGAATATTCGATTCGTGGGACTTTTGTAGACCTTGCTATAAAATTAGACGGTTCACTTCAACTATTGATTGAAGTAAAAGCCATTGGTCTTCAGTTGAAAGAATCGTATATCAAACAAGCCGTAGACTATGGCGCTAATCAAGGCGCTGAATGGGTTGTATTAACTAATGGGGCATTTTGGCAAATCTATAAAATATCATTTGGTAAACCTATAAGCCAAGAATTAGTTTTAGAGATTGATTTCCTCAATCTTAATCCAAAAAAATCAGATGATGCAGAAGGTCTGTATCTTTTAACTAGAGAAGGCATTGCGAAATCAATGCTTGGTGAGTATCACGCGCAACGGCTAGCATTAAGTCGTTACTTTATAGGCGCAACAGTTTTAAGCGAGCCTGTGTTAGATGTTATCCGCAGGGAATTGCGCCGAATATCGCTGATGTCAAAATTGACAATGAACAGATACAAGAAGTTTTGGTACAGGAAGTTTTCAAGCGAGACGTTGTTGAGGGTGAAAAAGCGGAAGAGGCACAGCGTAAAATTGCACGGGCGGCTACTCGTTCATTGCGAAAAGCCACGAAAGATAGTTCTGGTGATGAATTAGAAGAAAAGCCAGCGAAAAAATCTGCTGCTGAAGTTGAATCTACACCGTCAGACGAGTAGTAAAACGAGCAAGACCTTTTGCTCAACTACTCAAATATGGGCTCGCAATATCTTTCCTCTTTCCTTCTTTCTTCCTTTGTGTACTTCGTGCCCTTCGTGGTAAAAAGGATTAATCAATGCTCCTAAGAACCAAACTGCACGGCAAGACTTACCATCCACGAATAAGGCAACGAATTCACGAATACAGACTCGTCCATTCGTTTATTCGTGAGAATTCGTGGATGGTCACTACTGAACTTGCGAGAATCTAATGCAAGCATTCATCCTTCAGCATTCATCATTCCTCCTTCATCCTTTGTGCCCTTAGTGTCCTTCGTGGTTAAATAAAAGGAATCATTATGCTCCTCCGTACAAAACTGCACGGCAAGACTTACGAATTCCCCGATATCCGCCTCCTGATGGGTAAAGCCAACGAGGAGAAATCCGGTGACCGTCTCGCGGGTGTGGGCGCAGAGACCGCCGCCGAGCGTGTCGCCGCGAAATTGGTGTTGGCAGAAGTGCCGTTGTGGGTTCTGCACGATAATCCCGCCGTGCCGTATGATGATGATGAAATCACGCGCGTCATCATGGATGCGGTGGACCAAGCCGTTTACAACGAAGTCAAAGACAAGACTGTGGGGGAGTTCCGTGAATGGATTTTAGCCGACACAACCTCGCCTGAAATGATTCGCCGCATCTCGAACGGACTCACCGCCGAGATGATTGCAGGCGTGGTCAAGTTGATGTCCAATTTGGACTTGATGTATGGCGCGAGCAAGATGCGAGTCGTCGCGCATTGCAATAACACGATTGGAGCGCCGGGCACGTTGTCATCGCGCAACCAGCCCAATCATCCGACTGATTCGCCCGAAGGTATCCGTGCAGAAATATATGAGGGGCTGGCATATGGCTCCGGTGATTCGGTCATCGGCATTAATCCTGTTGACGATTCGTATGGCTCGGTCTCACGTCTGCTCGATATGACCTACGATGTCATCAAGACCTGGAACATCCCTACGCAAAATTGTGTGCTCTCGCATGTCACCACGCAGATGAAATGCATGCAATCTGGTTCGCCGGTTGGGTTGGTCTTTCAATCGCTGGCGGGTTCGCAAAAAGGCAACGACTCATTCGGCATTTCGGTCGGCATGATGGATGAAGCCTATGAGATGGCGAAAAAATATTGCTTCCCCAAAGGTCCGAATTTCATGTATTTTGAAACGGGTCAGGGCGCGGAACTTTCAGCGGAGGCACACAACGGCTGGGATCAACTCGTGCTCGAAGCGCGTTGTTATGGTTTCGCAAAACGCTACAGCCCGTATCAAGTCAACACGGTCGTGGGCTTCATCGGTCCCGAATATTTGTATGACGCGCGCCAAATCCAACGCGCGGGGCTCGAAGACCATTTCATGGGCAAGCTCACCGGCATCTCGATGGGCGTGGATGCGTGTTATACCAATCATGCCCGCGCCGACCAAAACGCCATTGAGAATCTCGCGGTCATGCTCACCGCCGCCGGATGCAATTATTTCATGGGCTTGCCAATGGGCGACGACCCCATGCTTTCGTATCAATCCACTTCGTTTCACGACGCGCCCACCTTGCGTCAACTTTTCAAACTTCGTCCTGCGCCCGAATTCGAAAAATGGATGGAAGGTCTCGGTCTCATCAAAGACGGCGTCCTCACCGAAAAAGCCGGCGACCCAACGATTTTCTTAAAGAGATAACCACCCCCGTCATTGCGAGGAGGGTGCTCTTCCCGACGAAGCAATCCCCAACATGACGAGGAGATTGCTTCGCAAAGAACGCTCGCAATGACGGAATATGGAGAACTTATTTATGGATGATTCAAAACTTAACGCCATCGTAGACGCGATTGTCCGCGAACTAAAAGAATCTGGAGTTGTGATAAAGAACTCCGCTTCATCCTCCGACCTCGCGCCTGTTCCTGCTTCGACGACTCTATCTTCCGCTTCCGCGTCAGCCATTCCCATCAAACCTAATTCTCTAGTCTCTAATCCTCTAATCTCTGCTCTCTCCATTGACCTCCCCGACCCAACCACCGAACAAGCCCGCTTGACTCCGCACATTAAGAATCCCAAAGACGCACAGGGACTCAAAGCCCTCATGGCATCGACCACCGCCCGCATCGGAGTCGGACGCGCTGGTCCGCGTTACAGCACGGCGTCACTTTTATTGTTTCAAGGCGACCACGCTGTCACACAAGATGCGCTCTATCGTGACGTTGACGAGAAGTTATTAAATGAATTCAATCTGTTCACTGTGCAAACTAAAATTACCGGTGGCAAACAGGAATATCTCCTGCGCCCCGACCTTGGACGTTTACTCAACGACGATGCCAAGCGTATCATCAACGAGAAATGCCAGAAGAATGTCAATATCCAACTTGTCGTCGGCGATGGACTCTCTGCCGCGGCAATCGAAGCAAACCTGCGCCAAATATTCCCTGTCATCCGTCAAGGCGCACAGACTGCGAACTTAACTTTCGGTACTCCTTTCTTTGTTAAATATGCGCGCGTCGGCGTGATGAACGATATTGGCGAACTCATCAAGCCAGATGTAGTTATCTTATTAATTGGCGAACGCCCCGGACTCGGTCGCGCCGAATCGATGAGCGCCTACATGGGCTACAAACCCGAATATGGCGATACCGACGCTGACCGCGATGTAGTCTGCAACATCTTCGAGAACGGTGGCACCAATCCGCTTGAAGGTGGAGCGTTTGTGGTACAAATTGCCCAGAAGATGCGCAAGAGCCAGGCTTCTGGTGTAAAGTTGAAGATGATGAAATAACCCTCATCCCCAACCCTTCCCCCAAAGGGGGAAGGGAGTCCCCTCTCCCTTCGGGAGAGGGCTAGGGTGAGGGAGCGTCGCTCACCCGAAGGAACAAAGTCTTATGGCAATCCTCGACCCTCTATACGGCACGCCGCTCGCAGTGCAGCTCATCCCGCAAGTGGACCGCAACTTCGCAGAGCAACTCAAACTCCGTGACGACCAACGCTCCATCGGTCTCCTCAGCGTGGATAACGACGATGCGACATATACCGCCATTGACGAAGCCACTAAAATGGCGAATGTCGAAGTGGTGTACGCGAAGTCATTTTATGCAGGCGCGAAGCACACCTCGGGAAAATGGTCAGGTGAGATCATGGCAATTCTCGCTGGACCAGACCCGGCGGAAGTAAGAGCCGGTCTTAATGCCGCAGTGGAATATATCAAGACCAAAGCGATTTGGTATTCCGCCAATGACGATGATTCGATTGCATTCTTCCCGCATGTGATTTCTAGGACGGGAACATATCTTTCGCAAGTGTGTAATATTCCCGTCGGTTCACCGATTGCATATTTGGTCGCAACACCGAACGAAGGCTTGGTCGCGCTCGATGCCGCGCTCAAATCTGCGGATGTCAGCATCGCTGCGTTGACGATGCCGCCTTCCGAAACAAACTACATGGGCGTGATGCTCACCGGCGATCAATCCGCTTGCAAAACTGCGGCGATGGCGTTTCAAAATAAAGTGCTAGAGGTAGCGAGTAATCCGATCAATTATTAACTCTGGAGTCCGACAGCTTGTTGTCGGACATGCGGTAGCAAGCTACCGCACTCCAGAAAAGGAATCCTATGTCCGAACTCGATAAAGACCTGCTCTCCATTCAAGAAGCCCGCACACTTGCCACACAGGCACGTGACGCCCAGCGGAAATTTTTGCATGCCACGCAAGCTGAAGTGGATCGTATCTGCGCGGCGATGGCGCAAGCCGCGGCAGACGCAGCAGCGACGCTCGGCAAAATGGCAAGCGAAGAGACAGGTTATGGCGTACCCGAACATAAGACCCTCAAGAATTTATTGGCATCGCAATTATTATGGAATGAAATCAAAGATATTCCGACCGTCGGCGTGATTCGCAGTGACGCGCAAAAACGAACATATGACATTGCCTGGCCCATGGGCGTTGTCGCCGCATTGACTCCCTCGACCAACCCAACCTCCACAACAATTTTCAAGACGTTGATTGCGGTGAAGGCAAAAAATGCGATCGTTATTGCGCCACATCCTTTTGCGGCGAAGTGTTGCGCCGAGTCGATTCGAATTATGGCAGAAGCAGGGGAGCGGGCAGGGATGCCAAAAGGACTCATCTCGTGCCTTACGCAAGTTACTTTACCCGGCACACAGGAATTGATGAAACATAAATATGTGGCGCTGATTCTAGCAACTGGCGGTTCAGATATGGTACGCGCCGCACATTCCGTTGGCAAGCCTGCGTATGGAGTAGGACCCGGTAATGTGCCTGCGTA
>JAYUGV010000170.1:0-4362 GCA_043767565.1 Anaerolineales bacterium | reverse complement strand
GCGCAGGCGGCGTAAAAGCCGGGACTTGCGGAACGGTCACCGGGCAATTCGTGGCTGAACCTTGCGACACGACATCAGAAGTTACCGGTTCGGTTTGCACCGCCGTATTTGTTGGCACTTGCGCTTCCATATTCCCAGCACAGGCAATAAGAACTGATGTGAGAATAAGGATCGAGAGAATGATATAGGATTTGTGCATAGTTGTCTCCTTTCGGATTCATCCTATATACACCGAAAAGGCTGGGCAAGTTCCAATCCAAACGCACCCTGCATGTCAAAGTCTTAGCCGCCACTTTCAATAATACTGATGACCTGTTTTGAGTCGGGCGGACTAATAATTTGCACCCCCACTTTTTTCATACCATTAATTGAAGCAGTATTATTAAGATCGGTTTCAGCAAGAATACGCTGAAGTTTGATGGTTTCGAAACCATAAGAAATCACTCTCTGAGTCGCTTCGGTGGCATATCCATATCTTCGATAAGGACGTGTGAGTGCACAACCCATAACAACTTCCAATGCGCCAAAACGAAATGATTGAGACTCAGAGCAGAGCGCAATTATTTCTGGCGGGAACAATTGAGGTACCAAATGAAACACGCCAATATTTTGTTCCCCCGACTTCAAGACGATCATCCATCTGCCAAAGGGCTGAAGAAACTGGTAATTTGCGAAGCTGAGGTAATGCTCATTCTCGGCGCGTATATCCTCAAGACTCGGATGCGCATCAGCGGCGGGGCCTTCACCACCGTGGTCGGAAGCAATTTGCCAATATATCCGATAGTAATTTTCCACATCACTTCTGGTGAAGGGATGAAGCATCAAGTGTTCGGTTTCGAGAGTTTGCATTTATTTAGCCAATTTAGTGAGTAACTTCTGTGTCACCTCCGCCACATCCTCCACCGCCCGCTCGAATGCAGCCTCATTGACCTTGGATGGCTTACGATAGCCACTCACCTTCCGCACAAATTGTAACGCCGCCGCGCGGATTTCCTCCTCCGTGGCGGGGATTTCGGCATTGCGTAATGTTTTGATGCTTCGGCACATAGTATGCTCCAGAAGTGACGGTCACCTGCTTCGCGAAGGTGACCGTCACTTCAAACTTAACCTGATTTGGATGGCATGAAGTGCGCGAGGCGTTGCGCCATCTTGCTCTCGGTCATGGAATGCAGCCAGATGCGACCGGGTCCTTTGAGCGTGGCAAGGAAGAGTCCCTCGCCGCCGAGGAAGATATTAGAGAGTCCCTGAATCATTTCCACGTTGAAAGTGACCGTGCTCTCGAACATGGCGACATGCCCCGGTTCGACGCGCATGACTTGATTCGGTTGCAAATGATATTCGATCGCATCGCCATCCAGTTCAGCAAACGCCATGCCGGGACCAGTCAGCTTTTGCAGGATGAAGCCTTCGCCCGCAAACATCCCAACGCCAAGCCTGCGTGTGAAGAAGATATCGAGTCCTACACTTTTCTCGGCACATAAAAATGCATGCTTGTGCATGACCACAGATTGACCGGCTTCCAACTCAAGCGGCAAAATTTTTCCGGGGAAATCCGTGCTAAACGCCGCTTGTCCCGGCGCACCTTTCGCAGTGAAGTCAATAATAAAAGCGGTCGCGCCTGAGACTGCGCGCTTCAACATACCGCCCAACCCGCCCGCGGAGGTGGTGTTCATGTTGACCGTGGCAGTCATCCATGACATCGCGCCGGTATCGGAAAAGACTGTTTGACCGGGTTGCAGGTCAATTGCTAAAGTCTGCTGGACAGTACCCATAATGTGATACTTGAGTCCGCTTTTGGATTGCGCGCTGATTTCAGGGACAGTGGGTAGATCGGGGATGCTCATTTAGTTCTCCTTTAAAGGTTGCGTAGTAACGACTTCAGTCGTTTTCTATGTCATCATCCCACCCCTTGCTAAAGTCTGCAAGTGGCGTATACATCCGCCAATGGTCACGGAGCCAGTCCTTACCCATATCCTCATAATACAGCGACAGACTTGACCAATGCCAGTCATACGCGTCGCTCACATAACCATGCTTTACCGGATTATAGTGGATGTAGTTGAATGCCGTACGAAAATGTTGTTGGTTTCTGATATAGGTATCTGCAAATTTGAACCAGACACGGCGTTTGCCCGTCATGCCATCTTGGAGATTCCATTCACGGGAGGTTGCGCCATGTAAATGCTTGAGCGCCGACGAAATATGATCCAAAGATTGAACAGCGGCAAGAAAATGATAATGATTCGGCAAAACCACCCAGGCAATTAACTCATCGGCAATTTCTTTGAGCGCGTTAAGCAAGAGGGTTTCGAATTCTGTTCGACGTTCGGAGGATTTCATCACAGCCTTATGTTCAAAATTTGCTGCTGAAATAAGATAAGCCCCTGCATCACGGAACGGATGCGGCGGGGCATGTCGTGGATATCCGCGCGCTGTGCGATAGCGGACGATTTCTTCGCGTTCTTTGGGAGAGAGGTTGCGATATTCGTAGGGCATTATGGTTATGGACGACTGAAGTCGTCACTACACATAGGGCAGATCCAACAATAAGACTTCCGCCAGCATTCTTGAATTCACATTGCGATCCATCTTTTCCAACACACTTTCAAGCCCGCTGACGATGCGCCGCGAAGCGGATAAATCCATGCGACTCGCCAGGTCTTCGATCTCCACGTTGCGATCCACGTTGACGAGCGGAGTCTCGGCTTGGGCGGTGCGCAACATCACGTCACGCCAATACGAAAGCCAGAAAAGAATTGTCTGCCGCATGGTATCTTTGTCTTTCGAGAGTTTATCGGCATACGCAAACTTGACCACGCGGGACGCAGAGATCAAACCTTGCAAGTCATTCAAACGTTCTTCGCGTTTTTCAAGTAGAGAATCGCTATCGATCAATTGGAGTGCGTATCCATATCTCCCGCCTGAGATGTGAGCAATCAACTTTGCCCGATTTTTTTCTAGTCCCCTACTCTCTAATGCTCTTTGAACTTCCCCAATAGATAACGGTCGCAGCCGCAACACCTCACATCTTGAAACGATGGTCGGCAATAACTGTTCGGGGTTATCGGCTGTGAGAATTAAGACTGCATACGACGGCGCTTCTTCCAATGTTTTGAGCAGCGCATTTGCGGCGTTATCGTTCGCCTCTTGAAAACGCAAAAAGATGGACACGCGATATTTCGATTGATATGGTTTGAGAGTCAGTGTGCGGCGCGCTTCACGGATCTGATCCACTTTGAGAGTCCCGCCTTCGGTATCGGCTTGGATGATGGTCAAGTCTGCGTGCTGCATCGCTTCGATCTGTCGGCAATCGCGGCACGTTCCGCCGCACGGGATCCCGGGCGCAGTAGGCGTTTGGCAGTTTAAGGCTTGGGCGAAACGTAAAGCTAACGTGCGACGACCCAGCCCCGGAGGTCCAGCAAAAAGATACGCGTGACGCGTTGTCTCGTTAACGACATGCTTCTTCAACATATCCACTGCCCACTCGTGACCGATCAAGTCCCAATTGTTATTCATCAACTAATCGTAAATCGTCAATCGCAAATCGTCAATCGTCATTCTTGTCCCGCCCTTAACCGCAGAAAAGAGTCAAAGCGTTCAGCACTCACCCGCCCATCTTTCACCGCCGCGAGCACGGCGCATTTTGGTTCATGCGTATGCGAGCAATCGCTGAACTGACAGTTCTGCACCAGTTCACGCAACTCGGGGAAATACGCTTCCATTTCCTCGGGCTCAGTATCCCATAATGCCAGCGATTTCCAACCCGGCGTATCCGCCACATAGCCGCCATCCACCAGCGGGAACATCTGCCGCGTCACGGTCGTGTGGCGGCCTTTATCCATCACCTTGCTGATCTCATTCACAGCTAATCCAAGCCCAGGCTGAATCTGATTCAGTAAACTGGATTTGCCCACACCGCTCGGTCCAGCAAGCGCCGAAATTTTATGCTTCAACGTATCATGCAATTCATCAATGCCCGCGCCGGTTTTCGTTGACGTGTAGATCACGCGATAACCGAGCGGTTCATACAAGCCAAAGATTTCTTTGGCGCTGAGCGGAGACGAAGTGTTATCAACCAAATCAGTTTTATTTGCGACAATGACCGCTGGCACCTGCTGTTTTTCGGCGATGACGAGGAAACGATCCAACATTCTTAATCTTGGACTTGGATTCGCACACGCAAAGACGAAGACCGCCTGATCGGCATTTGCCAGCAGCACTTGCTGATACTGACCTTGGGGACGCGGGTCAAGCCGGACGATAGCCTGCTTGCGCTCTTCGACCTCTTCTATCGCTCCAGACCCATCTGCCCCAACCGTGATGTGAACCTTATCCCCAAGCGCGGCGATGTCGCCCATGGCG
>JAYUGV010000169.1:0-10865 GCA_043767565.1 Anaerolineales bacterium | reverse complement strand
TGTTGTATAACGAAGCTGCGTGTTTGATCAAGATGGCAGAACAACTTGATCGTCACGATTCACTCGTGCTCTTGCATGAGCAAGCCGCCACGTTGCGCAAGTCCATTGAGTCCGCGTGGCAGGCACGCACCGGCTTGGCGCATTATCGCGAGCGCGGCACAGGCTCTAACCTTGAAGGCAAGGTTCTGTTGCGGCAACAAGGCACGGGCATTCTTGCGCCGAAATTAAAGTTCGAGAGTCCGATCCGCTTGTTGATCGAGGTGCAGACCCAAAGTCCGGCAGTGAAGCGGCCCGAGATCCGTCTGCATCAGTTCTCCACCAAGCCCGCCGAGGAGACCATCCAAAGCGCTGATTATCAATGGCGCAATGGCGGGTCGGTCTACACCACGAAAAATGTTTTTTCAAAACTTGCCAAGGTCGTGGTGCGCGGCTTGGACGCTGAAGATACGGTCAGCATTAGCACGCTCGATTTCACCACCGAAGATCATACGCTCTTCACGCCGCTGTGGGCGGGTGTGCTCGATGCGCAGCATGCCCAAATCATGATCGGACGTGCGCTGCTGGATGCGGGACGTTTCTATCGCCCTTATGGAGTCCCGGCCTGCCCGCTTCTCGCTTCGCGCAGCCAAGAAGCTGAATCTGTTTCCCAATCCGTGCACCTGCCCTGGAACTTGTTGATCTCCGAAGGTTTGTTGCGTTACGGCTTCCGCACGGATGCGGCGCGCATGTTCGTACACAACATGACCGCCATCATTCAAAACTTGAAACAGAACCGCGCCTTCTTCGCGCGTTATCATGCTGAACGCGGCACCGGCATCGGCGAACGCAATGCATTGAGCGGACTTGCGCCCGTGGGATTGTTCATGAAAATCCTGGGTGTGGAGATTCTTTCCGCGACACGCGTGAAGCTCGAGGGCGAGAATCCCTTCCCCTGGGATGTGACGATCCAGTATAAAGGTCTAAAAGTGATGCGGGGACAACAGAAGACCGAGATCGTTTTCGCCAACGGCAAGTCTGTTAGTGTGATCGGCATTGAACCAACGACTGTTTCGTTGTAAAAAGTTATGGACTCGAAAATTAACAAACCATTTTTAGAAAAATACGAATTCATCGTCCCACTGACGTTGTTTATCATCTTCCTGGTAATCACCCTGCCGGGCATATCCACCTGGGGCGCCTGGCATCCCGATGAGATTGTCATCCGTTCGCTGGGTGCCTTGCGCGGCGAATGGAAGTTCAGCGAGATCAATTTCGATTATCCCGATCTGCCGCAGTATGCCATGTTCTGGCTCGGAAAGATCACCCTTGCACTCGGGCAAACGTATACGGAAGTCCTGATCTATTCGCGTGCTCTTTCGGCTGTATTGGCTGGGTTGACCATTGTTCTCACGTATGTAATTACACGCCGTATCAGCGACAATATTTACATCGCTGGCTTGAGCGGTTTGTTATTGATCTGCGTGAGCGAGATGTCTCATAATGGACGCTTTGCCCATAACGATACCTACCTTACTTTTTTTGTCACGCTGGCGATCTTGTGCCTTGTGAACTACAAAAAATCGAATCACAGGAGTTGGTTGTACGCCTCGTTTATTGCGGTGGGCATGGCAGCCTCCAGTAAATACAATGGCATCAGTCTCGTCATTGCTCCGGTGTTGATTTATATCGCGTCCCGCAGGCGCGCCTTGTTCAACCTCCGTACGCTGGAGACACTTTTTATCGGCGGCATATTGATCTTCCTGGGATTTGCATTTGGCACGCCCAAGGCACTAACCTGGATGGTCTTTTATTTCAAACGGATGATCCCCGCGCTGCTACGCACGGGCAATTACCTGCGTCAGCCAGATAGCGTACGCGGCTATATCGGTCAATATGCCAGCTTTGAACAAGGCGTTGGACTTCCGCTCTTCATCCTGTTCACAGCCGCTTTGATCTGGGCTGGTTATAAAGTGGTTCAGGCTTATCGCGTGAAACCGGAAGAGAGCGATTCTCAAGTGGGACTGCTTGCGATCCTGTTGCTGGCCTTGTTCGCACTCGATCTGCCGGTGATGGTCTCTTATAACTACCCGATGCGTTTCTTCTTGTCAATGATGCCGATCTTTGCTGTCTTGGGCGCGTTATTCGTGGCGGATATATATCAGCGCAACGCTCAATATCGAAGGATGTTGGGCGTTACCCTTGCGATTATTGTTTTATTGTCCTTTGCGCGCAATATCAGTGTCATGCTTTTATTCTTCAACGATGCGCGCATCCTTGCCAGCGCGTTTATTGAAACATTGCCAATCGGAACTTCGCTCGAACATACCTATTATCCGCCAGACATCCCACTTGAACATTTTGAGCGGGAGCATAACTATCCCATCTATTTCAGGAAAGCTGGCAATGAGCCATTGCCGACCAGCAAGTTTTATGAATTTAACATTGGTGAGAGCGGCTTGAATGATCGTCTGACAGACTATTTTGTTGTCGATGGTTTTACGACCGCTAAATTCAACAACCCCTATACCTGCGCCGAAATGCAGGTGGAATGTGACTTCTTCAAACAACTCGCCACCGGGCAAAGCGCTCACTACAAGCTCATCAAAGAATTTTCCTATACCCTACCCGCCTATTTACCGCAGATCGAGGTCGCATTCGTTAACCCCTCGATCCGCATCTATGAAAGGATCAAATGAACGATTTCCGTTCCGGCTTTATCGCCATTATTGGAAGACCCAATGTTGGCAAATCAACATTGGTCAATGCATTGCTTGGTCAAAAGATCGCGGCGGTCTCGCCCAAGCCGCAGACCACGCGTAAACGTCAGCTTGGGATTCTCACAGCTGAGAAATATCAACTCGTGTTTGTCGATACACCTGGCTTGCACACCGCGCGCCATAAGCTGGGAAAGTTCCTGAATAAAGAAGCCGAAGATTCGCTGGCAGGTGTGGACGCGGTCGTCTGGCTGGTGGATGCAGCGATGCGTCCGACGGAGGAAGACAAACAGATCGGACTCCTGCTCACCAAACTCCCGCGTCGGACTCCACTGGTGCTGGCTGCCAACAAAATGGATCTGGTCTCCGCTGAGGCTTTGATCAAGAATCTCGAAGCGTATCAGGTTTTGGTCAAGCAGGATGCGAAGGTCATCTCCATCTCTGCCGCGCACAATCAGAATCTGACTGAGTTGGTCGAACTGTTCGTTTCGTTGAGTCCGTTTCGTGCGCCGGAATATGATGAGGACCAGGTCACGGATTCGTTTGAGCGCGATATTGCCGCCGACTTGATCCGCGAGGCGTGCTTGATCAACCTGCGCGACGAAGTGCCGCATGGCGTGGGCGTGCGCGTGGATGAGTTTACCGAACGCGAAAATGGGATGTTGTATATCGGCGCGACGATCTTTGTGGAGCGTGATTCGCAAAAAGGAATTTTGATCGGCGAAGGCGGTGCTATGATGAAAACGATCGGGAGCGCTGCCCGCAAAGAGATCGAAGACATGGGCGGACGTAAATTGTTTTTAGAGTTACGTGTGAAAGTCTTGAAAGATTGGCGCAACGATGAAGGCGCGATGCAGAGATTGGGTTATCGGATGGGGAAGAAAAAGAAACGGTAATGACGTATCGCGAAATTTATTTCGCCTTGTGCGTGCGAGACTGCGAAGCGTCTCGCGTTACGGCTTAATGGGTTTGAAGCCTTCACCCAGGGCTTCATGCGCTACGCCAATGACCATGAACGCCAGCGGGTCACATTCATTGACGATCGCTTTCAGCGTTGCCACTTCTGAACGGGTAATGACGCAGTACAAAACCGGGCGTGATTCGCCGGTATATGCACCCGCGCCCTCCAGGATAGTGACGCCGCGTTCGAGTTCTGCAAGCACACGGCTGGAGATGGCGTCCATTTCTCTGGTGATGATCATCGCCGTGCGGACCGTCCCACCGCCTTCGAGCACCGTTTCAGAGACCAGCCCGCTGACATACAACGTGATCATGGCATATAGGGCTTGCTTCCAGCCGAAGACAAAGCCTGCGCCGAGGATGACTGCCGTATCCACGATGAGATAGCTTTGGGTCATTGAAATGCCGCGCCACTTATTGAGGATGCGCGCCAGAATATCTGAGCCGCCGCTGGTGCCGCGCGCGCGGTAGACGAGTCCATAACCGATGCCGCTCACGATCGCGCCGTAGAGGGAATTTAAAAAGATATCGCCTTTTAATTCAGAAATGAGTCTGGTTGCCGCGCCGTACTCCGCGAAGAGCGGGGTTTTTAATAGCAGGTCTGTAAAGATGGCATAAGTGACGATGGCAAAGGCGGTGCGGAATGCGAAACGCTGTCCGCCGAGGAAGCGCCAGCCGAGAATAAAGAGCGGGACGTTGCCGATCAGCACCATCAAGCCGATGGGCCAGCCGGTGAAGTGATTGATCAATTGCGCGATGCCGCTGACGCCGCCCGATGCCAGATTCGCCGGGACGAAAAATATCCGCAGGCTGAATGCCTGGATGATGGAACTGATCCCAATGATGATGAAATCGCGGAGGGTGGGGTAATATTTTTTCATGTTATATATCCGGTGGTCGAGTAGCCTTGAGCGTTCGTTGCGAAAGGCATATCGAGACCACCACTAACAAAAATACTGTTGCTTATCTGTTGGTTTCGATACGTTCTTCGTTGTTGTTTCGACAGGCTCAACGCAAGGCTCGGAACTACTCAACCAACAGGTTGATCTAAGATCCCAACCCCTGCCAGTTTTTCGATCACACCCACCACCGCAGAGTTATCCAACTCGCCCATGCCGAGGTCGATCATCTGTTGGAATAATTTTGTGTTCTCCGCTGTGCCTGAGATCGGAATATCATATTCCTTTGCGGTCTCTGCGATGATACGTAAATCCTTCAATTGCATGTGCGCCTTGAAACCGGGATTACGATTGCCGTCGAATAGACGCGGCGGCTTGACATCGAGACTCCAGCATTGCGCCGCACCGCCTTTGATCGCATCCACCACTTTGCGCGGATCGACTCCGGCTTTCTTCGCGAAGACGAGAAGTTCGCCCATCGCCACCATTTGCGCAGCGACCATGATCTGGTTCGCGGCTTTGGCAACCTGACCCGCACCTGCATCGCCGACGTGTGTCACGGTCTTGCCCATTGCCAGGAAGACTGGCATCGCCTTCTCCAACGCGGAGGCATCGCCGCCGACCATGATGGTGAGAGTCCCGTTGCGGGCGCCGATATCGCCGCCGGAAACGGGTGCGTCGAGCGCGAGTACATTATGCCCAGCAAGTTTTTCAGCAAGCATACGTGCGGAGGCTGGCTTGATCGTGGAATTGTCAACATAGATGAGCCCATGATGCGCACCTTCAATGATGCCTTTTTCACCTAGCGCTACCTTTTCCACATCGGGTGTATCAGGCAGATTGGTGAAAACTACATCCACTTGTGCGGCAACAACCGCAGGTGTTGATGCGGCGACTGCGCCTTCAGCCACTAATTCCTCCACAGCTGCATGCGAACGATTATGAACCACGAGAGGAAAGCCTGCTTTGAGAATATTACGGGCAATCGACTTGCCCATTAATCCCAGACCGATGTATCCGACTTTGAGCATGGTGTGACTCCTTAAATGCGGGGCGGGATGTTATCCGCCAAAATGATTTGGAGATTATAACCTTGTCGAGTATACGTCTTTGCGAATGTTTAAAGATTGGCGCAGATTAGCGAAGATTAGCGGAAAAACCGTCAGACAAAAAAACTGCTCCTCGAAAGAGAAGCAGTTTCAATATTCGTGCGAAGCGAGTGTCTTTTACTTGATCGCGTACGTTACGCTGACCGACACTGTGAAGGTCAATTGTCCAGCTTGGATCGGTACAGCCGCCGCAGCCACTAATCCGCCGCCACCCTTGCCATCATAAACAGGTCCGGGCACATTATCGTAGAAGCTGATGGATTGCACTTCGCCGAGAGTCACACCGGCAGCATCCGCCAGTTCCTGGGCTTGTTTTTGGGCATCCTTCACCGCATCGGCGCGGGCTTGCTTGATCGCATCGGTTTTGTTGGCTACATCGAATTGAATGCTATTGATCGTATTCGCGCCGGATGACACGAGGGTATCGAGCAAATCACCGAGCTTGTCAATTTTGCGTACGGTCACATAGACAGTGTTATCCACCAGATAGGTTTTCTCGCCAGTGGGTTGGTTCGTCTGCGGATCGTATTTGTCCTGCGGATAAATGCTAAAGTTGGTGGTGCGAATATCCTTGGCATCAATGCCCGATTTCTTGAGCGCATCGATGATCTGTTGCGTCTGCGCGTTATTTTCTTTCAACGCCTCTGAAGCCGTAGATTTCTCCGTGTGCGCGCCCACATAAATATAGGCGATATCCGGTATAAGATTTGCCTGCCCTGCGCCGGTGACGTTCACCGTGCGCACAACGGGCTGGGCAGCCTGATTAATGGTGGTTGGTCCACAGGCGCTCAAGACGAGTGCCAGCAAAGCGACTGCTGTAACGAACATAAATTTGGTTTTCATAGTCATAAACTCCTTTGAGATATTTCTTTTACACAGCAATGACGATGTACTTTTAAAAAAGTTCCCCTACGCTCCTTGTATTTTAGCCTGTTTCCCGCTACAATTCTTGTACATTTGTTCTATTCCCTAAAGCGGATCATATGCCAGTAAACTACCAGGATTTATACACACGTATCAAACAAATCGGCGCGGGCGCAAAGGAAAGAAGACAGAAGAAAGAGAATGCCCAAGCCCAGGTGCGAGATAAGCTCGCTTACTTTGATTCTAAGTTAGATGAAATCCGCGCCAAAGTAGACTCCGCAAAAGTAGTGGATGCGAACATACGCTGCGCCTACCCATTGGATGAAAATCTCGCGTCATCCCACCCTGTGCCTGATTCAGTTATCCAAGCGACATTGATCGCCGCTGATGGTTCACAGATCGTTCCAGATCGGCATGCTGCACTTCAGTATTATGTGATCAACGTGGGGGCAATTGCCATGCAGGTTGGCTCTGGTAATACCCCCGAAGTTTTTACTGACACAGAAATTCATATGCTCGATGAATTTGAAGATACTTTTTTCAGTGACAGTCAGGTTGCACTACAACGCGACCTCGCTGAACGCAAAAAGTTATTAGAAGTTGCCAAAAATTACAAAGGAACCATCATTGCCCTGACTGAAGGGCAATTAGAACTTTGGGGTGCTGTAGACAGTGATAATTCCAGAGACTTTGAGAAAAGCCTGCAAGACTATATCGATGCGCTCAAGGAAATGGAAAAACAAAAAGTCATCACATCTGGCTATGTGGATAAGCCGGGTGCAAACTGGGTTGTTAGACTTTTAGAGATTGCGACTATCCCACAAGATCAACTCCCTAATTTGAAAAAATATCGTCCCTTTTTCGGAGCCACTGACTTATGGCTCTTTAGTCAGATCTTGGGGAAACATGAACGGTCTGCGATTTTTAGACTTCAGGCGAAATCAGCCGAAAAATATTCTGGTTCAATCTCCATCCATTTTTTCTATATCAATGTGGGCGATGAGAAGAAGCCCAAAATTGCACGAGTTGATATCCCATTATGGATGGTAGAAAACAAGGAAGCTTTGAATAACCTGCACAGTGCTTTGATCGAGCAGGCAAAAATTATGGGTAACGAGCCGTTTCCATATTTACTACACAGAGCGCATGAGATTGCAGTTGTGACTCACAAAGAAAAAGAAGAAATTGACCAGATGCTTGCGATTGAGATCAGAAACAATGGCGGCGAAGTAGGTGAAAAATCTAGCAAGCAATCCGCGAAGGATTTGCAGGGCAGAACAAAGAGATAGATGTCGTTGCGAGGGCGGTGTTCTTCCGCCCGAAGCAATCTCCTCGTTACAGGGAGATTGCTTCGTCGCAAAGAACAAAAGCGCTCCTCGCAACGACATGATTATGATGGAGAACCTATGACACAACAAATCGAAATCGGACGACTACTCCGCGCAGGGACAACGGGCTTCGTTGCCGGGTGCCGCGTCAATCAACTGGATGCGCCGTCATTTGGGGCGTTGGTGCGCGCGCCGCTGGGCGATGGGTATCAGATCTTTGGACTCATCTATGATATTCATATTGACGATGACGGGCTGGTGCGTCAACTCGTCACGGCGGATAATGTCAGCGCGGAGGTGATGAAGGATAACCGTGAGCGCAGAATTGTGCCCGTTGAGATGTCCGTGCTGGCGGTGGGATATGAACAGGATGGGAAGATTTTTCATCTGCTACCCCCGCGTCCGCCGTTGAGCTTGGATGTGATTTATTTGTGTGAAGACAATGTTATGGCGCGGTTTACATCAACGGGACGGTTTGGATATTTCCGTCATATTTTGAATAACAAGGAAATCCCAATTGGTGAAGTTCTTGCGGCGCATATACTGGCGGCGAGTAGGGCGCACGGCAGTAACGGTAATGTGTGGAGGGAAAGGGCAGTACACGAGTTGATTGCTCTGCTGCGTGATGATTATCCAACGCTGATGAACGTATTGGGCGCGTTGGCGGATATTTCGTAAACTCTGGAGTCCGACAGCAAGCTGTCGGACTCCAGAATGTTCGGAGGATGCTATGGCTGAAGATAAAGAACAAATCGGATATATCGTTGGCGGCGGGTTGAAAGAATCTTTCCGCGCGCGGTTGACTATCCCTGCACAGAAAGTGCAGGAAGGCGCGTTCGTGGTGATGGAAAATACCAACTGGAGGTATTACGGATTGGTGACCGATATTCAACTCGGCGCGACTGATCCGCGTTTTGCTGATGAGCAAATGGGGAATCGTTATCCGCCTGAATTGGCGAAGGCTCTGCATGGACAAACGCTGTATACCAATTTAGAAATTCTGCCCGCGTTGATGCAGGATATTGGTCCTGACATGATGTCGCCTGAGTATGCTCAATGGCGAAGTGACAATCCCGAAGACCCGAAGCCGTTGGCGGTGAAAACTGTCCCGCCGCATCATACGCCTGTGGGGCTGGCTGGACCTGAACATATTGCAGGTATCTTTGGCGACCCAGCTGATAAAAAGAATCTCATCATCGGGTATACGCGCGAGCAGGGACACCCCGTGTGCATCGACATGGAGAAGTTCGTGCAGAGGTCGTCGGGAGTGTTTGGGGCGACGGGCACGGGCAAGTCGTTTTTGACGCGACTGGTGTTGGCGGGGTTGATGCATTACAACAAGGCGTCGGTGTTCGTACTGGATATGCACAACGAGTATGGCTTTGACGATGTGGCGTCAGATACGAAAAAAGCCGTGACGGGACTGAAGACCAAGTTCAAGTCGAAGGTCAGAATCGTCGGCTTGGGAGCGGGATCAACCATCAGGGGCAGTGTCCCGGATTTTAATTTGGAAATCTCCACGGGCGACATTTCCACAAGCGATATTGAAACGTTGACGCGCGAATTGAATCTGAAAGAGACGACACCGACGACGTTGAACGCGTTGTATGGGTCGTTCAGGGACGAATGGTTTGTGAGTTTCAAGGTGATGAACCGCGAAGAGATCGAAGTGGAGGACGAGAAGGGCAAGATGAAACGTGTGCCGCATCCGGAGAGTGTGGCGGCGTGGGCGAATGCGAACGGCGTGAATGTGGCGGCGGCGGAGGCGTTGCACGATAAACTGCGGCGGCTGTTCGGCAAGCCGTATATCGTCGAGAAGCCCGCGGCGGACAGCGTGAAGGAGATCATCCAGTCGCTCGAAAACGGAGGGCATGTGGTGCTGTCGTTCGGCGAATACGAAAGCGACCTGGATTATTTGCTGGTCTCGAACCTGTTGACGCGCAAGATCCGCAATGCGTGGGAGCATAAGACCAATGCGTTCAGAACGCACGGTAAAGAAGAACCAAGACCATTGGTGATCGTGGTGGAGGAGGCGCACAAATTGTTGAACCGCGAGATGGCGGCGCAGACGACCTTCGCGACCATTGCGCGCGAACTGCGCAAGTATTACGTGACGCTGTTGATCGTAGACCAGCGCCCGTCGCAAATCTATGACGAGGTGATGTCGCAGTTGGGGACGCGCATCTCAGGCTGGCTCGGCGATGACCTGGATATTCAAGCCGTGCTCTCGGGTCTTTCGGGACGGGAGGCTTTGCGCGGTATGCTGGCGCGACTCCAACCGAAGGAGGAAGTTCTGCTGTTGGGCTGGGGTGTCCCGATGCCGTTGCCGGTGCGGTCGAGACGGTATGACGAGGAGTTTTGGAAGGAGTTGTTGGGAGGGAAGGAAAAGAAGAGCAAGGAGCAGAATTTGAAGGAACTTGGTTTTTGATTAACTGCGAAGGATAAGAAGGTTTAAGGGTCTTGGGTGATAGAATTAATGGTAATTAACCCAAGTTGCCACTTTGATCATTGATGATCCCCTCACCCCGTTTAAGACGGTTTTTAATCAGGACGGTTTCCCCCTCTCCCGGTGGGAGAGGGCAGGGTGAGGGTTCTTAGTCGGATAACGGCGAGAATCTATGGAAAGGTAGCAATTTGAGTTAATTAGTTGATTTAGAGAATGGAGTGTGCCTTATGCAATTCAAAGATATCATCACAATCGAGCCAGGAAAAAGGGGCGGGAAGCCGTGTATTCATGGAATGCGAATCACGGTCTATGATGTTTTGGAATATCTGGCTTCAGGTATGACAGAGCATGAGATTTTGCAGGACTTTCCATATCTGACCAAGGAAGACATTCTGGCTTGTTTAGGGTTTGCGGCGGCGCGTGAAAGGTTGATGGTAGCTGTTCAATAGTGGAGCAGGGAGCAGAATTTTATGGTGGATAAGACTCTTTAGAGTTGAAAACGGGTCAAAATAAGCTAGTATGATTTGTTAAGGTTGGCAGAGTGTACCACAGGCATACGGGGCGTG
>JAYUGV010000168.1:0-28828 GCA_043767565.1 Anaerolineales bacterium | reverse complement strand
TTAATAAGCGGAACAAGCAAATCAGGCAAATACGCTGAATCCATCTGTCCATCCCCATCGACCTTGACAATGATCTGCGCTCCCAATTCAAGAGCTTTTTGAAAACCGGTTTTCATCGCACCGCCCACGCCCTGATTGCGATCGTGTTTGATGAGCACAATGCGCAGATCCGTTTTCGCAACCTGCGCCACAATATCTGCCGTATGGTCAGGCGAGGCATCATCTACAACAATGATATGTCTCAAATAGGAGGGCAATCCCGCAAGCACCTGGGCAATCTCTTTATCAACCCGATAACCGGGGATTACAGCCGTAATGTTATAAATATGGAAGTCGATCTGGGATAATTTCATGGATAAATAAAGTCCGAATCAATATATTTGATAGAAGCCCCAAAGGTTTATTGCAAGTAATTTAAGCGCCTGACGGCAACCTTTAGGACGATACACCCAACAGTATCTATTAACACTCTAAATTGTAATCCACAGCTGTAGCAAATAATGGTTAATGATAGCAAAATAAAGCTTGTAACCAATTTCAAAATTCACTGACTGAATTTTAGGATATAATGCGCCTGTGTCTGAAATCTTTACAGAGTAATCTGTTCAAATAAGGAGAAATAATGGCAAAAGCTACATTGATCACCCCGTATGGGGGCAAACTGGTGAACCTTGTTGTGGAAGGCAAGGAGCGCGAAGAATTATTGGCGCGCGCTGGTAAGCTCCCCTCCATCAAGATCACCATGCGTAATCTTTGCGACCTCGAATTGATCGCCACCGGCGGATTTTCACCGCTGACCACTTTCATGGGCAAGGCTGATTACGACCGTGTGCTCAAGGAAATGCGCCTCGCCGATGGGACACTCTTCCCCCTGCCCATCACCCTGACCGCTGACCCGAAAGAACTGCCGACCGTTGGTGAAGAACTCGCGCTGCGCAGTGCCAACTTCGACTTGATCGCGGTGATAACTCTTGATGAGATCTATCACTGGGATGCTGAAGTGGAAGCCGCACACGCTTACGGCACCACAGACTCAAAGCACCCGATGGTTTCCGAGATAGCACGCTGGAATAAGGTTTGCATCTCTGGTCCGATGAAGGTGATCAACCTCCCCAAGTATTATGATTTTGTAAATTTACGCCGCACCCCCGCGCAAGTCCGCGCCATGCTTGAAGATATGGGACACGACAATGTTGTCGCGTTCCAAACCCGCAACCCTCTGCACCGCATTCACGAAGAACTGACCAAGCGTGCCGCAACACAAGTTAATGGCTCGCTGCTCGTTCACCCGACAGTCGGCATGACCAAACCCGGGGACGTAGATCACTACACCCGCGTCCGCACCTACAAGGCATTAGTTGATAATCATTACGATCAGAAAAGCACCATGCTCAGCCTGCTCCCGCTCGCGATGCGCATGGCTGGACCGAAAGAAGCTATCCTCCACGCCATTATTCGCCGCAACCACGGCGCAAATCACTTTGTCGTGGGCCGCGATCATGCAGGGCCGGGAAATGATTCCACGGGCAAACCGTTCTATGGTCCGTATGATGCGCAGGAATTGATGACTCAGTACGAAGCCGACCTCGGCGTCAAGATGGTCCCGTTCGAGATGCTCGTCTATCTGCCCGATGAAGATCGTTATGTCGAAGAGAAGGATGTTCCCAAGGGCGCGAAGGTTGCCAACATCTCCGGCACGCAAGTCCGTGATGATTATTTGGCAAAGGGCAAACTGCTCCCCGAATGGTTCACCCGCCCCGAGACCGCCGAGATCCTTCGTGAAATGTATCCCGCGCGCCACAAGCAGGGTTTTGGTATTTGGTTCACTGGCTTAAGCGGTTCCGGCAAAAGCGCCACCACTGAAGTGCTCACCTCCCTGCTGCTCGAACGCGGACGTGAGATCGCCATCCTTGATGGCGACGTGGTTCGCACACACCTTTCCAAAGGTCTGGGCTTTAGCAAGGAAGACCGCGATACCAACATCATGCGCATTGGCTTTGTAGCTGGTGAGATCGTGCATGCTGGCGGCGCGGTCATTTGCGCGGCGATCAGTCCGTATCGCTCCACCCGTCAGGAAGCACGCAAAATGGTCGGTGAGAACTTCATCGAAATTTTCATGGACACTCCCGTTGAAGTCTGCGAACAGCGCGATGTCAAGGGCTTATATGCCAAGGCGCGTCAGGCTATGGTCGATGGCAAGCCGATGGGCTTCACCGGCGTGGATGATCCCTACGAACCCCCGATCAATCCCGAGATCACCTTGCAGGGCTTTGGCTCAACCCCCGAAGAAAATGCCCGCACGATCATCAAGTATCTTGAAGCTCAGGGTTATCTCAAAAGCTAGCAACAATACGCAGTACGTAGTATGGAGATACGTACTGCGTAATTTTTTCCCTTTCATGGCTTACCAATCTTAACTTCACTTATAGGGTGAATATGACCATTCAAGAAAAATTTAACCTCTCTGGACGCATCGCCATTGTTACCGGCGGCGTGGGATTACTTGGCACAGAATTTTGCAAGACACTCGCCGAAGCCGGTGCCGCCGTTGCTGTAGTGGACTTGAACGCTTCAGCTTCGCAAGCCGTAGCTGATACGCTCACGCAAAGCGGCTACAAAGCCCAAGCCTTCGCTGTCGACATCACCAAACCGGACTCAGTGAACGCGATGGTTGAAAATGTACTCTCTGCTTTCGGGCGGATCGATATCCTCGTCAACAGCGCGGCGCTTGATCCCAAGTTCGACCCGGACGCCGTGAAAAAAGGCATCACCCCCGGCGCTTTCGAAGATTATCCGCTTGAGCAGTGGAATGCCGCGTTGAATGTAAATCTGACCGGTACGTTCCTGATCACGCAGGCTTGTGTCAAGCCAATGCTGGCACAGGGTAAAAAGGGCAGTATCATCAACATCTGCTCCACCTATGGACTCAACGGTCCCGACCAGCGCATTTACATCAAGGACGGTGAGCGCGTGGCATTCAAGCCTGTCTATTACACCGTGACCAAAGCGGGCGTGATGGGTTTCACCAAATATCTCGCCGCTTACTATGCGGGCACAGATATCCGCGTGAATGCGTTGACTCCCGGTGGCGTGTTTAATAATCACGAAGAATATTTTGTGAAGAATTATTCCGCGAAAACGATCATCGGGCGCATGGCAAAGAAGGATGAAATGAACGGCGCGTTGTTGTTCTTGGCATCCGATGCATCCTCGTATATGACCGGTAATAATGTCGTTGTTGATGGAGGTTGGACGAGTTGGTAGATAGGTATACAGGTACACATGTAAACAGGTATACACGTGACTGCCTGTTTCCGTGTTTACTTATATACGTGTTTACGTGTCTACATATACCATGACCCACATCCTCGTACTCATCCCCGCGCGCGGCGGCTCGAAAGGCATTCCGCGCAAGAATATCAAAGACTTCGCGGGCTACCCACTGATCGCGTGGAGCATCGCGGCTGGTTTACAGGCGCACACGGTCAACCGTGTCATCGTCTCGACCGATGATGAAGAGATCGCGTCTGTCGCACGCGCTTACGGCGCAGAGACTCCGTTCCTGCGTCCGCCTGAACTTGCGCAGGACCGTACCACCGATCTGCCGGTATTTGAACACGCCCTCAAATGGTTGGAAGATATTGAAGGCTATAAACCTGATATTGTTATTCAACTGCGTCCGACTTCGCCCATCCGCCCGAAGGATTGTGTGGATAGCGCGGTCAAGATCTTGATGGAATATTCTGATGCCGATTGTGTGCGTGGCGTGGTAACAGCCGGACAGAATCCTTATAAAATGTGGCGCTTCAATGGTTATGACAAGCCGATGAATCCGCTATTGGAAGTGGAAGGAATCACCGAGCCTTACAACGCCCCGCGCCAGATCCTGCCTCCGGTCTATTGGCAGACAGGACACATCGACGCGATCCGCACCTCCACGATCACACGCAAACACTCGCTTACTGGGAATAACATTTATCCGTTGGTTATTGATTCGCGCTACACCGTGGATATTGATACGCCTGCCGATTGGGCGAAATATGAGTCACTCGTCTATCATGGCGGGTTAGAGATGGTCACGCCTGAGAACAAGTCCCGCCGTGGAATGCCGAAGAATATTCAATTAATTATCTGCGATTTCGATGGTGTCATCACCGACAACAAAGTCTGGACGGACCAGGATGGCAGGGAAATGGTCGCTGCGTATCGAAGTGACAGTCCGCGTATCAGTGAATTGCGCGCAAAGGGCATCGAGGTAATGATCCTCTCCTCGGAGCCGAATCCGGTTGTAGCAGCGCGTGCGAAAAAGATGGGAGTAGAAGCAGTTCATGGCGTAGGGCTTCAGGATAAGGGTAGAGTGATGCGCGAAATCCTGGCGCAGAAAAATATCCCGGCTGAGAACGTCATCTATATTGGCAATGATCTCAACGACCTGCCGTGCTTTGAAGTGGCGAGCTGGTCTGTGGCAGTGGCGGATGCATTCCCCGAAGTGATCCGTGCGGCGGATTATGTGCTGACGAAAGTGGGCGGGCAAGGCGCGTTAAGAGAATTGTGTGATTTGATTTTGAAAAATTCGTAGTAACGACTGAAGTCGTTACTACTTTTAAGGAGAAAAAATGGCTCGTGAAATAAAATTTGGAAACCGCAAGATCGGTGACGGATACCCGGCATACGTGATCGCGGAAGTGGGCATCAACCATAACGGCGATTTGGAAATCGCAAAGAAAATCATCGACGCGGCAGTGCATGCCGGTGCGGATGCAGTGAAGTTCCAGAAGCGCACGCCGGAAGTTTGCACACCGCTCGATCAGCAATCGCAAATGCGTGAGACGCCCTGGGGCTACATTACCTATTTGGATTATCGCTACAAGGTTGAATTCAGCGAAGAACAATATCGTGAGATCGACCGCTATTGCAAAGAAAAGAAAATCGATTGGATGGTCTCGGTGTGGGATGAGCCCTCGGTGGATTTTATGGGACAGTTCGATACGCCCGCTTATAAAATCCCATCTGCTTCGCTAACCGATCATAACTTATTAAAATACGTCCGCAAGACGGGGAAGCCGGTGATCATTTCATCGGGCATGTCCACTATGGACCAGATCAAACGCGGCGTGGATGTGGTTGGTAATGAAAACCTTATCATCATGCATTGCACCAGCACTTATCCGTGCGAACCGGAAGAATTGAACTTGCGTATGATCGAAACGCTGCGCAAGGAGTTCCCCAAAAACCCGATCGGTTATTCAGGTCACGAAGTTGGGCTTGTGCCTTCTGCGGTCGCGATTGCATTAGGCGCCACATCTATTGAACGTCACATCACATTAGATCGCGCGATGTGGGGCAGCGACCAGGCTGCGTCTGTTGAACCGGGCGGTTTCGAGCGTTTGGTGAAATATATCCGCGTCACTGAAGCGGCGCTCGGCGATGGCGTAAAGAAAGTTTACGAATCCGAAAAAGGTTCGATGAAGAAACTTCGCCGCGTGGTAAGTGAATAGTTCTCACAAGGCAGAGGCTTATTCTTAGCTTGTAATTCAAAGGGCGACCTATATGGTTGCCCTTTTTGTTTATAATACATCCAATGAACTTCAACGATTTCTTTACCCAACGCATCAAGCGCGGAGTTGTCCGCCGACTCAACAATTTCAAGATCGCATCCAAGGCGCGGGAAGTGGCTCGCAAAGAACCGCAACCCCATGGCGCGCCAGTGATCTTCTTCAAAGCCTCCACAGGCATCGACGATCTTTCATGGAACAGTGGTTTCCATTTGCTGGTCTCGTGGGCATTCCGGTTGCAGGGCATTCCCGTGGTTTATTTTGCATGTGACTCGGGCATAAGCAAATGTGTGCTCGGAACGAATCGAGATGATCCGCATCAAGAGATGCCATGTAAATCGTGTGTATATCAATCTAAAAAACTTTATACAGGTACGAACCCGCACTGGTTCAACTACGTTCGAGATGAAAAGCTTTCGCAAGCCGTAGCGGATTTGTCAATTGAACAGTTGATGCGTTTCGTTTGGGACGAGATTCCGCTTGGGGCATTGTGCTTACCTGGGCTGAGGTGGGTTTTGCGTATTCACCACCTGAATGATGACGAATCAACACGCTATCTTTTGCGGGAATATATTTTATCGGCGTGGAACGTGGCGCAGAAATTTGACGCCCTGCTCGTTCAGACTCAGCCGAGGGCTGTCCTTGTTTTCAATGGGCAGTTCTTCCCCGAAGCGACCGCGCGCCACATGGCGCAAAAACGCGGCATCCGTGTGATCACACATGAAGTTGGCTTACAACCCGCTACAGCCTATTTCACCGAAGGCGAAGCGACAGCGTATCCGATCCACATCCCCGAATCGTTTGAATTAAATGCTGAACAAAATGCAAAACTGGATGCTTATCTGGCGAAACGCTTTCAAGGTGACTTTACGATGGCAGGCATTAAATTCTGGGCGGATATGAAAGGGCTCGACGAATCGTTTTTGAAGAAGACTGCGAGTTTCAAGCAGATTGTGCCTGTCTTTACCAATGTCATCTTTGATACGAGTCAGCCGCACGCCAACACAGTCTTTAAAGATATGTTCGATTGGCTCGATCTGGTGCTGGAAGAAATCCGCTCACATCCTGAGACTCTATTCGTCATTCGCGCTCACCCTGATGAATTGCGCGTACGAAAATCCAGCCGCGAGACGGTCGCAGGTTGGGTATCCAGCCGCGGGGTGGATAAAGAGGCGAACGTCATCTTTGTGAATCCAAATGAGCCGTTGAGCTCATATGAATTGATCCTGAAGTCCAAGTTCGTGATGGTCTACAACTCGACTATTGGCTTGGAGGCAGCGATCATGGGCGCGGCGGTATTGTGCGCGGGCAAGGCAAGATTTACGCAGTATCCCACTGTGTTTTTCCCGCAGACAATCGAAGCAACAAGAAAAAAGATGAAGGAATTTTTAGCGGTTGAAGCGATTGATATCCCACTTAATTTCAAACGGAATGCGCGCCGCTTCCTATATTATCAGTTGTTTAAAACATCTTTGCCGTTTGAAAAATTTCTTGAACCATCTGTCCGTACGACACAGGCGAAGTTAAAGTCTTTTACCTTGGATGAGTTGGTGCAGTCGGAGTCGCTGAGTGTGATTCTGGAGAGCACACGCATGGATGGGGATTTCTTATTGAATGGGTAAAATCTCATTTGCTCAACATCAAAAAGTTACTTAACAAGGCTGTAAGTGAAAAGACTTGAAATTCTGATGGAAGCAGGTATACTATAAAAACTTCTGAGGAAAGTCCTCGGGATACAAACAAAAACATTTATTAGAAAGGAATTGAAAACATGTTATTCGCTCCCAAAGAAAAAGGTCAAGGTTTAGTTGAGTACGCGATCATTCTCGCGCTCATCGCCATCGTTGTGATTGCTGTTATGACCACGCTCGGCAAGAAGGTCAACAACACCTTCAACATGATCGGCAACTCGCTGACCGTGTAATTCCAAGTCTAAAACAAAACTGCCCTGTCTTTCGACAGGGCAGTTTTGTTTTCACATAGGTCAGAGAAGACCTTTATAGCGACGCCAGCTAGTTCGTTAAGATCCTTGCTATGTATGTAACTTGGCTAAAATAGCTACGGGTTTAAAGGCCAGGTGTTCCACTGAGCCGCATACCAATCGATATATTCTGCCACATGCGCATGCCAATATTCCTCAGTGTGTGCGCCGCTATAGAGGTGCCATTCGTGCAAGATGTTATTTTTCGTAAGGATGGACTCTACTTGAACAGCCATCTCAATTTCCTGGTCGTTGTCACCGATATCCATGAAGATGGTCGGACGAGATACTGCTGGAATTTCTTCGATCCACTTCTCAATACTTGAGCCATCCCCTTGAAACACGGCGAGCGAGTGTAAGCCGATGATACTGAACAGATCCCAGCGGGTAAGACCGAGACGTAACGCCCAGCCTGATCCGCGCGAGAGCCCGCCAATGGCTCGGTGATTGCGGTCAGGGATGGTGCGGTAGGTTTCATCGATATAAGGGATGAGCGCATTGACGAGTCGCTCACCGAAGCCGGGACCTGCTTCGAGATTCCAGTAGCGGTCATCTGGGAGGACGATGATGAAGGGTTGTGATTCGCCGGAGAGGATGAGTTTATCCAGTGCATCCACTGCGCCGAGGCGGATCCATTGATCATCGTTGTAGGTTTGTCCGTGCAGGAGGTAGAGGACGGGGTAGCGCTTCTCTGTCTGTTCATCGTAACAGGGCGGTAAATAGATGCGATACTCCTGTGCAGATTTGGTTGATTCAATTTTGCCTGATTCCACGCGACTAGGTTGGGTAAGGCAGGTCAGTTGGGTGGGCATAGGTGTGGGAGTATTTGCTGAAATTGACGGAGTTGCAATAATTTGGGGCGTGGCAGTCGGCGAAAAAGGCGTGGACGAAGGGACAGGCTGTTCGGACGGCAAACAAGCCGTGATGAATGTAGGGAGCGTGAACAGGATCATTATCCATTTTGCTGCTTGACGGGTATTCATTCCACGCATTATACTCATTGAACTCAATCGGGGCGTGGCGCAGTCCGGCTAGCGCGCTTGCTTTGGGAGCAAGAGGTCGCAGGTTCGAATCCTGTCGCCCCGACTTGATTTACGTATATATTCTCCATAGTCAACACTTGCGGCGCTATTATGTGGGGTCAACGCAAGATGTAGAGAGACGTCTGCAAGAGCATAATGCAGGAAAGTCCAAATCCACGCGTGCGGGTGCGCCATGGAAATTGATCCATATCGATTCTTTTGAAACTCGATCGGATGCAGTGCTTCGCGAGCAAAAAATTAAGACACGTGGAATTGGGCGATATCTTTCTGATATTGGACATGTATCGTCTGGGTAGCCGGTGGCGCTGAGGCGCCAAGGTCGCAGGTTCGAATCCTGTCGCCCCGACAAATGTTTGCCACAGAGACACAGAGTGCACAGAGATTTTTCTCAGCGTTCTCTGTGTCTCTGTGGCTTAATTCTTGGTGTGTGCTAAAATCAATGCGGAGTAATTACTATGGCAAAAAAGTTTGATGGTGTTATTGAAGCAGTCCGTTATAAGAACGGACAGATCGTGACCGTGCGCGCCTATGAACGACGCGGGGCAGCGTTCTCTGACCGTGTGCTGATCGACCGCAAGGAGCTGCTGGAGCACATCAAGGACGGCAAACAGTTCGTGGTCGGTGCGCGCAAGGAGTTTTGGGCGGGTACTTTTGATGAGGCGAAGGCTGTTCAATTGGTGACACGCGCTGGCAAGGATTTCATCGCCACCCGTGCCGAAGCCGAGCATGATGAATTAGAGTCCGCGCTTATTTTTTAGATACCCATGAAGATCATTGATAAGACCCCGCTCCTCGATGAAAAAGGCAACCTTGGACCGATCCAACGTGTGCAAGGTATGTTGCAGTTCGGGTTCAACTGGCCCAATGAACTCCAGGCTCAAAATGCCATTATCAAGTTTTTTGGGGGACAATTGGAAAAAGGTTTTACATTGATCCACAATATGCCACTTGGCGAAAGCGGCATCATGATCCCGATCATCCTGCTGGGGTCGACCGGCATTTATGTCATTGAAATAACCTCCCTGCGCGGGCGTTATGAAGCCAAAGGCGATGCCTGGAATATTGAATCGGGGAATCAGTATAAACCCGCCCCGGTCAATCTCATTCAACGTACGGTCCGCATGGCGCGTGCATTACAGGCATATATTGAAAGACAGGGCGTGAAGCTCTCTGTGTCCATTGAACCTATTCTGATCGCGGGCGATCCCGGTTTGCACATCGAGTCAGTGCGACCGGAGATCAAAGTGATGATGATTGATGGTATTAAGTCGTTTGTGAACGGGCTGGCAACCGGCAAACCCGTACTACGCGCTGATCTGGTACTTGATTACACAGAGCGTATTTTGAACCCGCGCGTAAAAAGGACGCAGGCTGCTCCGCCTCCTGAATTGGAGCCAGAACCCGAATCCGAAGCACCCGCCGCCTGGGAGCAGAACTGGCGCGAAGAACCGGTTCAACAACAACCGGAACCTTCGCGAGCGCGTGCCATTTTTGACGCCTCTGCAGAAGCGCAGCCATTCGACCCGAACGGTTACGACTTTGCCCTGGCAGAAGATGATGTCGCAATGCAAGCCATGCCTCGCATCAAACGTGAGCCCAGCCCAGCCAAACCCATTCGGCAGGGTAAACCAAAGCAACAAAAAATCCTGGGCATGACGCCTGTGCAATTGGCTATTATCGCAGCCCTCGGCGTGGCGTTGATCTGTATCCTGGCGGGATTTGTCTACGTGGTTACCACCTTCTGAAATACTTTGAACCCTTTCCTATCCATCATCATCCCGGCCCATAACGAAGAGAATCGCCTGCCCGATACCCTGGAGCAGGTATTTAATTTTTTGAAAGAGCAGTCCTTCACTGCTGAAGTGATCGTGGTGGAGAACGGCAGCAGCGATAAGACCCTGGAGATCGCGCAGGGCTTCGCCTCTCAACACCCGAATCTGCATGTGATCCAAAGCGAGCGCGGCAAAGGCGCAGCGGTCAAATGCGGGATGCTCGCGGCGAAAGGCGAGTATCGCTTCATGTGTGACGCCGACCTTTCTATGCCAGTCGCTGAGATCGCCAAATTCATTCCCCCAGCAAATACATTCGACATCGCCATCGCCTCACGCGAAGCCCAAGGTGCCGTGCGTTATAACGAACCCTCTTATCGCCATTTGGGTGGGCGCGTCATTAATTTCCTGATCCAACTTTTCATCCTGCCAGGGCTCAATGATACCCAATGCGGTTTTAAATGTTTCAGAGCAAAGACCGCGGATGATATTTTCAACCTACAGACGTTAAACGGCTGGTCGTTCGATATTGAGTTACTCTACATCGCCCGCCGTCACAAATATTCCGTTCAAGAAATTCCCATCCATTGGGTCCATCACCCCGAAACCAAAGTAAGCGCCGTACGCGATGCGATCCGCATGATCCAGGATATCTTCCGCATCCGCGCCAACGCCCTGCGGGGCATGTATGACACACGTTGACCCAGATATCTTTTTTGAAACTCAACTCTGGCAAAGCGGACTAAATTACATTGCCGGATTGGATGAAGCCGGACGCGGTGCACTCGCCGGACCCGTCTCTGTGGGTGCCGTGATCCTGCCGAATGACAGAACGCTTCTCTCCTCGACGTTGAGCGGGGCACGTGATTCCAAGCAGATGACTCCCCGACAGCGTGAGCGGCTTGCAATCAAAATAAAAGAAGTGTCTTTGAATTGGGGCGTGGGTTTTGCCACCGCGCGTGAGATCGACTCGCAGGGCATCGTGCGCGCCACCCGTCTCGCCGCCATCCGCGCGCTGCATCAATTTTCATTATCCCCACAATATTTATTAACCGACTTTCGACTCGAACTTCCACAGCTGGAGATCTCGCAAACCTCCCTCGTCAAAGGCGATGCGCTTTGTCTAAGTATTGCCTGCGCCTCCATTCTCGCAAAGACTGCACGCGATGCACTTATGCGACAATTGGATAGTAAGCACCCCGGCTATGGGTTGGGGAAACACAAAGGTTATGGCACACAGGTCCATCGGTCCGCGCTGAAGCGGATGGGACCGTCGGAAATTCATCGCCGATCTTTTCGGGTCAAATAATTACTATTGAATATTCCCCACCAGCCCCAACTCGGGTGCGATCTTGCGCATCGCGGCAATCACATTCCCCACATGTTCCCATAATTCAATGCCAAATTCCTGTGCGGCGTGTTCCATTTCAGTTCTGGATGTGCCTGCTGCAAAGGCTTTATCCTTCCACTTCTTTTTGACGGAACTCGCTTCCAGATCGTATAGAGATTTTGACGGACGCACCAATGCGACCGCTGTAATCAGCCCGGTAATCTCATCACAAGCGCAGATGGCTTTACGCCGCATCGTATCGCGCGGCATATTTAGATGATCGGCATGACTTAAAATATCCTGAATGATCTCTTCAGGGACGCCGCGCTCGCGCAGCATTGATGCGCCAGCCTGTGGATGTTCTTCAAGGGTTGGGTGAATTTCCCAATCGAAGTCATGGAGCAGACCGATCAAGCCCCATACTTCAGGGTCTTCGCCGAATTTTTCAGCGTAGAAACGCATGGCGGCTTCGACCGAAAGCATGTGGCGGATGAGTCCTTCGTTTTTCACGTATTCACGAACCAGGGCTAAAGCTTCATCACGGGTCATTATATCCTTGGTGTAGTGACGACTTCAGTCGTCGGAAAATTAGCGACTAAAGTCGCTACTACGAATCACAAACTCGTCGAAGTATCCAAACCGTGCTGCGCGGAGAGTTCATCGAGCAGACCCTCCACTTCATCGAGGAAGTGATCGAGTCCGTTCACGTGTTCTTCGATACTGATTGCGGTTAAGCCCAACTGCCCACAGGCTGAGTGCCATGCATCCAAAGCGGTATCAGGCAGAACCTCTGCAGCGAGAGTCCACGTTTGCAATAGCGACCATAGCGCAGCACGCGGATCAGCGCCTGCCAGCATGGATTGAATGGCTTTCTCGTAATAATTCAGTCGTGTAGGATGGATGCACGGGTCCACACGACTGCTTTCGGTTGCCGATTCAAAAGCAGACCTCCAAGCTGGCAGCCATGCATTGATCGCAGGTGCATCCAAACTGGATGCACCCAATAAACCGTACAAACCTTCAGTCATTCCGGGACGTTGGGCGGCTTGTGCCCTGGATGGGAATTCCAACAATAGGCGGCGTTCATGCAATGGCGGACCTGATAGCTCTGCCACCGCATTGACAGCATGATATAGCGATTTCATGTATTTCGCTACATCGGTCGGTGTGACCATATCTTCGATCGCGAGTAGATCACGCCAGAGCTGACGTCCATGTGCGAGCAGGGCGCGGGAACGCTGCAGCGCGGGCGCGGGCGCATTGAATTCAAACCCGGCACGCAGACCCGCCTGCACAAATTCAAAGAATTTCTCACGTTCCATCAATAGCATGGGATCGTACATTTCCCAGCCCAACCACGGGTCCAGCCGCAGCTCACGCGGGCGTTTGAATTCAGCCTTGGCACGGTGACCAAGGTCCACGTGGAAATCGGGAGTGAGACGAATGAACTCGCGGCGGTGTTTGGGCTCAGCGGCATGCACAAAGATAATATCAATGTCCGTCGCGCCGCCAAGCAGGGGATCGATCTCGTTTGAGACCAGCGAACCGGTCAGATACGCGGCGATGACATCGCGGTCGTTGTAGGCGCGCTCTTGCGCGGTCTCTTTGGCGATCCGGATCAATGATTCACGGGTGACACGCATAGTTCTCCAATATTCGTCCTGAGCGGAGAGACTGAGTGCAAGTCGAGGTCTCGCAGACGCAGGGCGGGGTTCAAGTAAAATTTTTTATTCATGCAGCCTGCGCTTCGACTGCGTTCCTCAAAGAGCATTCGTCTCTCCGCTCAGCGCGAGGCTAAGGCAAAGGTAAAGATCGTTGAAACGGAGGCAGGCTCAAGCTTTGTCTGATGCGGTCTTCTATCAACCGCAAATGTTCGGGTTTTTGAATAATGTTCAGGTTGTTCGAGTCGATCGTCAAAACCGGCGTATGGTCAAAAGGCTTTGAGAAGAATTCATCATAAGCCAGGTTGAGTTCATGGATGTAGGCGCGTTCCATCTGGCGTTCGTAAGGGCGGTCGCGCAGGGCAATGCGTTGCATGAGCGTATCGGTGGTGGCTTGCAGATAAACGAGCAGGTCGGGTCTTTGGATCTTTTCGGCGAGCGCTTCATGTACCTTGTGATACATCTCGAGTTCATCGCCCTTGAGGTTGATGCGGGCGAAGAGCGCGTCTTTGGCAAAGGTGTAATCAGCGAACAGATTTTTTCCGGTGCTGACCATTTCATGGATGGTGCGGCGCTGCTGGTGATAGCGGCTCAGCAAAAAGAAGATCTGGGTTTGAAAAGCATAGCGCTCACGGTCGCCATAAAAATCAGAGAGGAACGGATTCTCCTCGAAGACTTCCAGAATGATCTCGGCATTGAATGCAGGTTGAAGCAGGCGGGCAAGGGTCGTCTTACCGACTCCGATGACCCCTTCGATGGCAACGTACATGAGCAGGCTCCCAAAGTGATGTTCGCTAAGGATACCATAAAAGGGCAGGATGAAAAAAAGTAAACATGTATACAAGTAGACAGGTAGACAGGTGAGCACGTGTTTACTTGTGTACGTGTTTCCCTGTAAACATGTTTACTTTCCACGTATACTTATCCTCGTGCATATCACCATTGAGAATATCGAGGTTTTATTATTGATCGCCGCGCTCGCTGCCATGATCGCGCGGCGCGTACGGATTCCATACACGGTCATCCTTGTAGTGGCAGGCATTGGGCTGTCGTTCTTTTCGTTCATGTCTGATTTTGAGTTGAGCAAGGAATTGATCTTCACAGTATTACTACCTCCGCTGATCTTCGAAGCGACGTTGTTCGTCCGTTGGCGCGAGTTAATGCATAACCTGCCGGTGATCCTTGTCTTTGCAGTCATCGGCGTATTGCTCTCGGCGTTGCTCACCAGCATTGGGATGGTCTATCTCGCGGCTTGGACCTGGCAAAGCGCAGCTTTGTTCGGCATCCTGATCGCAGCCACCGACCCGGTCTCGGTGATCGCCACCTTCAAAGATGCCGGTGTGCATGGACGTTTGCGTTTGCTAGTCGAAGCAGAGAGTCTATTCAATGACGCAACTGCCGCAATCGGATTTGGCGCTGTGCTGGCTTTTGTTTCAGGGAAAACCATTTCATTGCAAACCACATTGCTCAATGGCGCGTGGTCAATCTTTGGCGGGTTGTTGATCGGCGCAGTGTGCGCAGGTGCTGTCTTGTACCTAACAGGGACAACCAACGATCATCTCGTGGAACTGGCACTCAGCACAGTTGCAGCATATGGTTCGTTTTTGATCGCGGAGGATTTCCACGCCTCAGGTGTGCTTTCCACGCTGACAGTCGGGATCTTGATCGGCAACTTCGGTCTACCCACTGCTTATTCAGATAAAGGGCGTGCGTTCATCATGGATTTCTGGGAGTTCATTGCTTTCATCGCCAACTCCGTCATCTTCTTTTTGATCGGGGTGCGCGAGGCGAACCAGAATTTTTTGAATTCCATCGGCATGGTTGTCATTGCGATCCTGGTTGTCACGGTTGGACGCGCCGCGGCAATTTATCCATTGAGTCTTGTGTTCAATAGCTCAAAGTTGAAGATCGAAAAAAATCACCAGCATATTTTATTCTGGGGCGGACTGCGCGGCGCGCTGGCATTGGCGCTCGCACTTGGTTTGCCGGATGATATTCCGCACCGCGAGCAGATCATCACTGCTGCATTCGGAGTTGTCGCCTTTTCCATTTTCGTGCAGGGATTGACGATCACACCGCTGCTGCGCTGGCTGAAGGAATTGCCTTCCACCTCAACCCATGAAAAGCCAAAAGATGAAGTCTTTGCCGAACCAAAAACACCTAAACGGAAAAAGAAGACAACTTAAATCTCCCCAGCCTTATTTCTTTCCAAATATTCCTGCACTTCGATCATCGGCGGACGCTCACGTTCGGCGATCTCCTCAACATCCAGAAAATAGCCCTTTGAATTATGGCGTATCAACTTCATGGAACGATTCACGTCCTCCAGCACCGCCCGTCCAAACCGCTTCTCCAGTTTGCGAAATACAGTTTGAATGATTGCAAACGACATTTTGCTCAACGCTTCCAAATGCTGGTTATGATGGATGCGTTCAAGAAGATCCACCTGCGCGATGGCGCTCAAACCATAACGCTCATAAATATCGATCAATAAACCTGTCTCAACGCCATAGCCAGAAAAGAACGGCGCGCGTTCCAATGCTTCGCGTCTGCCCCCGTATTCGCCTGAAAGCGGTTGTATCACCCCTGAAAGTTCAGGATAAAATAAATTCAACAGCGGACGTGCTGTCAACTCAGTAACTCGCCCGCCGCCGCCAGCCTGCATTTTCATACCGACTCTTATCGGTCGGCGATAAAAGCCCTTCACGAATTGCACCTGCGGATTCAACAAGAGCGGACCGATAATGCCATACACAAACCGCGGATGAATGTTCACAATATCTGTGTCGATCCACACGACGATGTCACCTTTTGTAACGAGCAGACTCTTCCACAACGCCTCACCCTTGCCGTTGAGTGCCCCAAGCCGTTCAAGCAATTGCTGGTGGATGTAAACAGGAATATCCTCCTTCGCCGCGATCTCGCGCGTGCGATCGGTCGAATTCGAATCGATCAACACGATCTCATCCAACAGCGGCGCTCGTTGCATCAATTCCTTTTTCATCATCCGAATCACCCGGCTCACCGTCTCTTCTTCATTCAACGCTGGCAGAGCCAGGCTGATGCTCAAGCCTTGTTGCTGTTTCATCTCCACTAGATCGCCCAGACGGCTGAATTCATCGGCATGAAAAGTATTTTCGGCAAACCATTTATCCACCAGGATCGAAATCGCCTCCACGCCCGCACTTTCGTCATATGCCGCCTGCGATAACGGACGCCCGCTCTTTACTGCGATCACCGCGCACGGCGCTTCACGCAAAATGCGGTCGGCAAATGGTCCCAGTGAGATGGAGCTGTTCGCGGGCTGGGAGGTCGTCCCCAAAATGATGACATCCGCCTTCTTTGCATTTTCCAGGATCAAGCCCGCCGCGTCATCCGTGACCATAAATTGCTTCTGCACTTCAGGCATTTGCTTCAGCACGCGGTCCAACCCCTTGAACGGCGCATCAATATCATCCGACGAGCGGAGGTGGATGGCGGTGACGCCCCGCGATTGAAGTCCCAGCCCCACACGCAATGCCAGCTCAGCATGCGGACCGCCTCTGACCGGGACCAGAACCTGCTTTGGCTTGCTGGAAATTTTTCCACGCACCAAAGCTACGTCGCACGGCGGACGGGTCAACATGTCGCTCACAGTGACGTGCAAAGCCTTGAGATGAGATTCAAACTCAAGGCAGAGCAGATCCGGCTTTTCATCCCGCAAGAGTTTCGAAAGATCAACCCACGGCTCATGCGAAACGATGACCTGTGACTTGCTGGTAATGCGTTTATCCTTGCCAAAGATGCGTAGCAATCTGCGGATGGCTCGCGCGCCTGCTGCCCCCACACTTAACGATTGATCAGCTGGCACCACCACCACACCCACGAGGATGATCTCGGCATCGAATTGACGGGCGATATCCAGCGCGTGAATGCCGGGTCCCTCGTGAATCATCGGCACCAGGATGGTGTGAATAGGAACATATTCAGAGCGTTTTTTCATGAACGTTATCCTTTCGATAACAGGGGTGCGATATGTTGACGATAGATGGCTTCCCAACGGAACGACGAACGCGCACGCATGGCGAGACGTGCAGTGGCTGAAGAAAGAAAAAACTTCGCGATCAAGTTTGCAACTATTACAGGGTCATCTTTAGGGGAGAAGAAAGTTGCGTTGTTCAAACCCAATTCGCGCAGAGGAGCAATATCCGCGCAGAAAGCTGGTAAATGACTGAACGCGGCTTCGATCAACGGGATACCAAAGCCCTCCTCGCGGCTGGGAAAGAACAGCGCATCGGCAACGCGGAAAAAATCCGCGATGACTTCATCAGGCAGAAAACCGTCGTCTAACTCTGCCAGAAAATGCGCGGAACCATCCAACTTCAATTGTTGGCGCAGGTCTTTCAGCTTCTCAAAGTATTGGATGTTATTGACATTATGCGGACCCAAAGGACCCGTCACCACGAGCGCGGCTTGCGGAAATTGCTTCTGCAGTTCAGACAGTGTCTGCAAAGCCAGTTCAATATTTTTACGCGGCGTCACGCGGACCGGTAAAAGCAGAATCGGCGCGGCATCCAGCAGGTGAGTTTGTTCGAGTAAGGCTTGAGTCTGCACTTCGAGTTTATAGAAGCGCGTCACATCGACACCGTTGGGAATCACATGAATGGAAGCTGGGGCAAGCCTCATCAAGTTTGCCAATTCTGTGCGGCGCAATTCTGAAACAACGATGTGTGTTGTATCGCCCCAATCGGTGCGCAACAAATCCCAGGGATAGCCAGCGTGCAGTTCAGGTTGATAGCGCGGCGTTGTCCATGCGAGATCGTGGTGCCAGAGGATCAGGCGCGGCAGTTTTCGTGCAGTGTGCAGTTGGTGAAGCGCGGCGGTCAGCGCAAGATTTTTATTCAGCGAGCAGACATTATGTGCGATCAAAATGTCCACACCCGCTAAAGCGGCTTGTAATTGAACTGCCAGTTCGTCGCGCAATGACTCAAAATCCCTTGCCACTTCACCATGATCCAACTGCTTCTTCATTTGTGCCACACGTTCATGGCGCGAATCCGCCAGAGATATGGTGGTCAATGGAATCTGTGCGCTCAACGATTCGCCGCGCGCCGCGATGAGGCGCACGGAATGTCCGTTTGCAGACATCAACCGCGCGTGATGAGCAACGACACTTTCCACGCCGCCGACGATGGGCGGCACGGAGTAATGCAGGATGGCGATGTTCATAAATAACTCAAGTTGCTACCTTTCCATAGATTCTCGCCGTTATCCGACTGAGAACCCTCACCCTGCCATCTCCCACCGGGAGAGGGGGAAACCGTCCTGATTAAAAACCGTCTTAAACGGGGTGAGGGGATCATCAATGATCAAGGTAGCAACTTGGGTTAAATAATATCCAAAAAGAATTATGTCACTCTGAGGGAGCGCCCTTCGCGGCCGAAGAGTCTCGTATGACGAAAGTAGAGACCCTTCGCTGCGCTCAGGGTGACATCGCTTGGAGTTGTTCATACCTGTTGCCCCAAACAATCGGCAAGGATGGATTGCAAACGGCGTTCCAAAACCGTGAAAGAGAAATAACGTTTGGCAAGTTGATAATTCTCTTCTGCCCATGCCTGTGCCTGCGCGGGGTTTTGTAGAAGATCACGCACGGCTTTGAGTGTGCTGGTACTGACAAACCCATCAAACCAGACTGCGCGAAAACCCTTGGGTTTGATATCCACTTCATAGATCGAGTAGTTATTCACCAGGATGGGACAGTGATAATAGACCGCCTCCAAAAAGGCATTGCCAAAGCCTTCGATGGCGGAAGGGTATGTGATCAAATCCGCATGTGGATATACATCGCCAAGGGTATAGATCTTCCTGCCATCTTTCGTTATACCGCGTTCATCCTGCACTTGTTCAGCTTCAAAACGGACCGTTACATCCAATAAATGGGCATATTCGCGCACACGTTGTTCGTAGTCCGTGCCTTCATCGCCGGAAGCATGCGAGATGACCAGCTTTGCAGGCAGACCGAGTCTGCGCACGAGTTCAACAGCATGTTCGATCCCTTTGCGTTGAATGACGCGTGTGGGCTGCAGAAAAAAATATTCGCCAGGTTGAATGCCAAAGTCCGCGCGCACAGTTTCGGCGTAGGCATCCGGGGCGGGCGGCGGGGAGTCAAAATCCATTACATTGGGGATCACACGCGAAGTCACGCCATAACGCGAAGCTAGTTGTTGAGCTTGAATCGAATTGATGACCACATGTCGAATCGATGGCAGGGTTGGGGGAAATGCCGCCGCAAGATAATCGCCCACGCAGTTGACCTGGAAACGCTGGCGCTCCCAATGAAAATCATGATGATGCGCGATCGTGGGGAAACCTGTCTCGGCGATGAATTCTGTCAGCGCCAGACCCAGCGGCAGATTAAGCGGGATGGTGACCGCGTTCTCGATCACAAGAATTTCAAGCCCAAAGCGATGCGCAAATTTATATAACTCTTCTTTGAGATATTCCTTCAATTCGTTCACGCGGCGCGTCATTTGCGGCGGGCGCACATACATGGAGAAAAAATCCTTATGCAGAGTGGCGATCTCTGGATGCGCTTCGCGCGCCTCCTTGGTGACCGTCCAACTGCCTGAATAAGCCTGCTGATTGATCTTATCGATATCAGGGTGACGATAAAACGCCTCAGGCACGACGTAGGACTGGTCGCTGTTTCGATCGCATTCGCCTGCGAAATAAAAACATTGGTGACCGAGCCGTTCCAGCACCGTTGCCCATTTTTGTGTCTCAAGCGAAACGCCGTCGGTGCCCGCGAAACGGGTGGAGATGAAGCCGATGTTGTGTGAAGAATGTGTCATGGGGTTGCCTCTAATTGTTTATGTTCTCTGGTGGTCGAGTAGCCCTGAGCGTTCGTTGCGACACTTGCACCTAGCGCAAGTGCAGGTGAGGGCATATCGAGACCACCACTAACCAGAATGCTTTTGCTTACAGGTGGTCTCGATACGACGGCGGACGATCACCGCCGTCTACTCGACCATTGGATTAATCTTTAACCATAAAACTTGATACGACTCAAGTGTGATATTTGTAATGTATTTTTCTTGACCTGTGAAAATATCAGTCGCCGATTTGTAGTCTGTCGAAAACGAAATCTGTTGTTGACTGACGTTATGCAAACAAAGAACACGGGATTTCTTATCTGGTGAAATGCGCTCAACAGCAAACACGGCTGGGTGAAGATCCAATATCTTTTGCGCGCCGTGCGGGTGAAATGCGGATGTATTACTTCTTGCCTTCAGTAATTGACTGTACCTTGTGAATACTTTGGAGCGTAATGAAGTTTCATCCGCGAGTTCGTTTTGTAATTGATCGAACTGCAACTTTTCGCGGTTGATCGTGCGGTTGCGTCCCGTTTGTTTTACGCCGTCAAGCCAACCGCGTGAGCCAAAGAGACTATGGAAGTAAATGCCAGGCACACCGCTGAGCGAGAGCATGATGGCTTGCGCGGCGATAAAGCGATTGACTTGTAAATCGAGTGTTTCATAATTTACCTCGGTTGATGACGCCGCCGAGGACGGCGGCTGGAGCATAAGCAAGGCATTTGGATTGGAAAGCGCATCAAAATAATTGATGTTCATTTCATATGGACTTTGTGAGCCGTCTGAATTTTGTTTGTAGGAGATCAAGCCGCCGCGGGCGAGAGCTTTTTTCACGAGCGAGTCGATGTCAGCGTTGGATAAGATGCCTCGGGCAGGATTCAGGCCGATCCCGTCGTGAGAGGCGAGGAAGTTGAAGAAGGTCGTTTTATCGGAGGGCAGAGTCAATGTCCGCGCCCAATCCGATAAGATCCGCGCGTTGCCGGTGTGGAACGTGTGCAAAGTCAAAGGAGGCAATGCAAAGTTGTAGACGAGTTGGGCTTCGTTCGTGCCATCGCCAAAATAAGAAATATTATCGGTGTGCGGCACATTGGTTTCAGTGATGAGATGCACATGCGGCGCAACATCGTTCAACGCGGCTCGCAGGAATTGAATGACGCGATGCATCTGTGGAAGATGAATGCAGGTTGTGCCGATTTCTTTCCACAAATAGGCGATCGCGTCGAGACGGATGAAGTCCGCGCCGCGCTCGATGTACATGAGCAGGATGTCAAGAATTTCGAGCAGAACTTCAGGGCTTTTGAAATTGAGATCGATCTGGTCGTCGCTGAAAGTCGTCCACACTTTCTTTTCGCCTGAAGGTGTTTCGAAAGTTGTGAGTAATGGCAACGCACGCGGACGAACGACCAGTGAAAGATCGGGGTTGCCGTCGATCGTAATGAAATAATCGCGATAACGCGGATCGTCGCGCAGGAAACTCTTGAACCATGCGCTTTGCGACGAGATGTGATTGATGACGCCGTCGAACATCAGGCGAAAGTCCTGCATGGCAGAGACATCGTCCCAATTGCCGAGGGCGGGATCGATTTTGCGATAATCCACGACTGAGAAACCATCATCGGATGTCCACGGATAGAACGGCAGGAGATGAATCCCGCTGACGATATTGGCTAAATATTTTTGGCTGAATGTATTGAGGGTTTGCAGGGGTTTTTCGTTTTGAGATTGAATCTGATCGCCGTAGGTAATGAGAATGGAGTCGCGTTCGGTTAATTCGCCGTCGCTCACAGGGATGCGCGCGCGGTAGCCATCCATCAATTTTTGTACGCGTTCATATAATCGTGACGCATCATCATCCCCGTACAAAAAGGCGAGATGGATGAACAATTGGTTCATTGTTACATACCTGCTTGTTTCACCGCATTATGAAAGAAATGGACAAGCGCAACCATGCCTTTTCTCCATGTAGGTAGATGCAGTTTCTCATTCGGACCGTGAAAGTTATCATCATATAGTGAGAAGCCGGTTAAGACCGAATCAACTCCCAACGTGTTCTTGAACATCAACACCGCACCAATCCCGCCGCCGACTCGTTGAAAGATGGGCTCCACTCCAAAAGCAGTCTGAAGCGCAGATTTCATCGCAAGTACAGCAAGCGACTTGCGATCCGTGATGATGCCGGGTCCGCCCATGCGGACTTCCAACTCCCACTTCACGGTGGATGGGACATGCGCCTCAAAATAACGCCGGAACTGCTCCTGCACTTCAAGCGGATTCTGGTCTGGAACCAGTCTGCATGCAAACCGCGCCGATGCTTTCGCCGGAATCGCAGACTTGGGCTGCCCCGCCGTGAACATCACCACTTCCACGGTTGGGCGTGCGCCGATGCGTTCGACGGGCAGAAACTCCGGCTCACCCCACAACGCGGGCGCGCCGGAATGCTTCAACAGGAACGCCTCATCGAACGGGAGTCGCGCCATCTCAGCATGTTCACCCGCATCGATCTCACGGACCATGTCGTAAAAGCCCGGTACAGTAACATGTCCGTGTTCATCATGCAGGTCCGCGATCAACCTGCTCAACACATGGATCGGATTCTGGATCACGCCGCCATATTCACCGGAATGCAGATCCTGGCTGGGACCGAAAATATTCAAAACGAAACTTGCGCCGCCGCGCAGAGAATAACAGATCGAGGGTGTGTCGGCATCGGGCATGCCGCCTGCATCGGTGTTCAGGGAAAAGTCGCAGGCAAGTTTCTCGCGGTGTTGAACCAAAAACTCGTTCAAATGCATTGAACCGATCTCTTCTTCACCCTCGATCAGAAACTTGATGTTGATGGGCAGGTTCTCGGTTTTGATGATCGCTTCCACGGCGTTGACCGCCGCGAGCGTTTGTCCCTTCATGTCTGAAGAGCCGCGCGCATACAAATTGTCATTGCGAATATCCGGCTCGAACGGCTGACTCTTCCAATCCTCCAACGGCTCCGGCGATTGCACATCGTAATGTCCATAGATCAACACTGTGGGTGCGTCTTCACCGCCCTTTAGCCATTCGCCATAAACTACGGAATGTCCGGCAGTTGGCATGATCTCAACATTGTTGATCCCTATCACACGGAGTTTGTCTGCGAGCCAGTTGGCGGCTTTATCCATGTCCGCTTTGTAGGCGGGGTCATGTGATACGGACGGGATACGCAGGAGTTCGATCAGTTCGTTTTGGAAGCGGTCATGGTTTTCTTCGAGATATTTCAATGCAGGTGATGAAGACATTGCTTTCTCCTTGGGAGTATATACGATCAGTATAACCTCCAGGAATTAAAATCCCCTTTCCAATTTATGGAAAGGGGATTTTGGATGTTACTACTGGTTTCGACACCTGCATTTGCATGCAGCTGCAAGTGTATGTCGCTCGCAGCTACTTGACCAGCGAATACTCTCGCAAATTACACAACTGCCGCTTCGATCGCTTCCTGTTTCTTGAACTGGCTCATATACAGGTCGTAATAGAAACCGTGTTTCGCCAGCAGTTCGTCGTGCCTGCCGCGTTCGATGATCTGTCCCGCTTTCAAAACGAGAATGACATCGGCATTGCGGATCGTGGATAAGCGGTGGGCGATGACAAAAGCCGTGCGGCCCTTCAGCAATTCGTCGAACGCTCTTTGGATGAGACGCTCGGTTCGTGTGTCCACGCTGGAAGTTGCTTCGTCCAAAATTAATATTTTCGGGTCTGACAGCGCCGCGCGTGCGATGGCAAGCAACTGTCGCTGTCCCTGACTTAAGCCCGAGCCGCGTTCGCCCAACACTGTTTGATATTTCTCGGGTAGGCGCTCGATGAACGAATCGGCGTTGGCAAGTTTGATGGCTGCCATTACTTCTTCATCCGTGGCATTCGGTCGCCCAAAGCGGACGTTTTCCATCACGGTCGTGCTGAAGAGGAATGTATCCTGCAACACGATGCCGATCTGTTCGCGCAGACTCTGCATGGTCACATCACGGATATCCATGCCATCGATCTTTACCGATCCGCTGGTCACATCGTAGAAGCGCGGGAGCAGGTTGATGATGGTGGTCTTGCCAGCGCCGGTGGGACCGACAATCGCGATCGTCTGTCCGGGTTGGGCAGTAAAGGTGACATCTTTTAAGACCGGCACGCCGTCTTCATAGGAGTGCGTGGCTTCATTGAATTCAACCAAGCCTTTGATCTGCGGCATCTTAATCGCGTTGGGTTTATCTGCCACGGCGATTTCTTCATCGAGAATATTGAAGATGCGTTCCGCACCCGCGATGGCGTTCTGGATATTCGTCCATAACACCGCGATCTGTTGGATTGGCTGATTGAAGCGTTGGACATACGCGAGGAAGGTGATGACCAAACCAAAGGTCACGGTCGCGCCGAAGAGCGTCTGTCCCTTGAGCAGTGCCCAACCGCCGGAGCCTACTACGATGGCAAGCGCCACATAGGATAAAGCTTCGAGCGCCGGTGCCAGCGCGGAGGTGAACGAAACAGCGCGCACGTTGGCGTCCCGGTTCGCGGCGTTGACTTCCTTGAACTGTTCGATGTTCTCATCTGCGCGGTTGAAGGCTTGCACTTCACGGACGGAGGCGATGCTTTCCTGCAACTCAGCGTTGACGTTACCGATCTCCTTGCGGCTGGTGCGGAACGCCTTGCGTGCCTGTGCCGAGAAATAGAGCGTGACAATGAACATGATCGGCGTGATCGAAAGCGAGAGCAGGGCGAATGGCAGGCTGGCGTTCAACATGTTGTAAGCCACCCAGACCAGCAGAAGGATACCGCTCAAGACGTTGATCAACGCAAAGGAAACAGCCTGCTCGATCGCGGATGTATCGTTCGTGATGCGGCTCATCAAGTCACCGGCTTCGTGTTCGGAGTAATAGCTGAGCGAGAGGTCATGCAGGTGCTTGAACACATCCAAACGGAGTTCGCGCAAAACATGTTGACCCGTCCAGGACATGGAGAAGAAGGTCGCGCCAGTAACCAAGGCACCGAGCACAAACAAAGCAACAACGATCAGGATGAGTCGGAACAGACCTTCGATGCGCTGGTCGTTCGTCATGGAAGCCATGTCTACGGGCGCGGGATAGTTGTTCATTGTGTAGGCTTTGTAGATCAGGTGGCGGGTAAAGGTCAAGGAGTCAGGGTCGGTCGTCCCAAGCCAACAGGCAGAAGCAGAGTTCTTTGTCTGCGTATCAGCCTGAGGTCCGAATGCAGCGAATTGATTTCCAAGTGGGACGAGGAAACAATCGGTTGCCTGTCCGGTTAATTCGGGCGTGATCACCTGGGTCCAGGTCGAGATGGTAATGAGCGCCAACACGATCAGGAGCACGTACCAGAAGCGACCGAAATAGCTGCCGAGGCGCGCGAGGGTATTGCTTAAGTTTTTAGGTTTAAGGGTCTCTTGTCTGAAGAGATCGCGATTGTTCATCATAGGGCACCTTCTTTTTCGTGCGCAAGGATCTGCGAGTTATAGATCTCGGCATAGATCGCGCTGTCTTCCATGAGGTCATTGTGTTTGCCTTCGGCGACGATCTCACCTTTATCGAGGACAAGGATCTTGTCGGCATTCATCACAGTGCTGATGCGCTGGGCGATGACAAAGGATGTGCGTCCCTTCATGAGAACGTCGAGTGCGCCTTGTAATTGCGCCTCGGTGTTGAGGTCCACGCTGGAGGTGGAGTCGTCGAGGATGAGAATGCGCGGGTTGAGCAGCAGGGCGCGGGCAATGGCGACGCGTTGTTTTTGTCCGCCGGATAAGGTTGTGCCGCGCTCACCGACGTGCGCGTTGTAACCGTCGGGGAAGGTTGAAATGAAATCGTGTGCCTGCGCGGCTTTCGCGGCGGCTTCAATCTCCTCCTGTGATGCATCGGGTTTGCCGAAGGCGATGTTCTCGCGGATCGTGCCGCTGAACAAAGTGGTCTCCTGCAAAACAATGCCGATCTTCGAGCGCAATGATTCGAGTTTCACATCGCGTAGGTCGTGATCGTCAATTGTGATCTTGCCTTCGGTGGGATCATAGAAGCGCGGAAGTAAATTGATAATCGTTGTTTTGCCTGAACCGGTCGCGCCGAGCAGAGCGATCGTCTCGCCGGGATTGGCATTGAACGTAACATTTTTCAACACGGGGTCGCCGCCGAAATAGCGGAAGGTGACGTTCTCGAATTTCACTGTGCCGGTAACTTCGGGCAGGGTGATCGCGTTCGGCTTATCGACAATATCGTTCTTGGCATCGAGAATTTCAAAGATGCGCTCGGCAGAGGCAGATGCCTGCCCGAGTTGTGTGATGATGAATCCGAATTGCGCAATCGGGAAGAACAGGTAGATCAAGTACAGTGAGAACTCCTGCCATTCACCCAGCGAGAGCAAACCCGAAATGATTTGTTTGCCGCCGACATATAAAATGGAGGCTTGTCCGAGATTGGCGACCAGGAACACCAGCGGAAACAGGAACGTGAACAAACGAGCAACCGTGATTGCCTGATCCATCGTGGCATCTGCGGCGGTGCGGAACTTGGTCTGTTGTTCCTTCTCGCGCGTGAACGCCTTGATGACCTTCACGCCCGCAAGATTTTCCTGCAGAACCGTGTTGAGCGCGGAAAGTTTTTGCTGCACCTTGGCGAACAACGGCTGGCTGAGGATGCCGAAGATCATGAACAGCACCAACGCCACTGGCAGGATCGGCATGGCAGTCCATGCCAGTTTGACATTGGTCGAGAACAGAATGATGACGGTGCTGGTCAACAAAATGATCGCGCCGACCAATTGCAGTAAACCCTGTCCAATGAACAGACGCACCTTCTCCACATCATCCGTCGCACGCACCATCAACTGCCCGGTTTGGTTTTGATCGTGATATGAGAAGGAAAGATTTTGGATCTTGGCATACAGCTCGTTGCGGATATCGTACGCAACCGCCTGCGAATTTTTCTCGCCCCAATACGCCTGGAGGAAAGAGAAGACGCCACGCAACGCGGCAAAGATGACGATAAAGATCAGCGCGTTGATCAGAGTCTGCGGTGTATTATTAATATCCGCTTCCAACTGGACTTTGAGCTGGTCCAGCGTTAAGGTCGACGGATTCCCCGTCAGCTCTAGAATCTTCGGCAGTGCGGCACCCAGGAACGCTGCGGGGATCTTGGCGAGCGCGTCCAAAACCTGGTTTGCCACATAGCCGCTGGTGACCGCGTCGATCACATTGCGGATCATGCGCGGCACAGCCAGTTGGGCGAGCGTGGCGATGACGAGAAAGACATACGGCAACGCGGCTTGACGTTTGTAATTCATCAAGTAGCGGATGGCGCGTCCGATCCCTTTGAAGGAGGGGCGCGGACCGCCGCGTGCGCGGGCATTGGGCCGGGCTGTTGTAGTTGCTTGCATAGAGTTCCTTTCGAGTTTTCCTTTGGGTATTTATAAGAACAAATTGTGAATTGAGTATGGATAAGTTGAAGAAATAGTTAATCAGTTTTCTGTTGATCCATTTGCCGGGCAGCTTCGGTCAAAATGGATAGCGCTTCGCTGATTCGGGTTTGTTCTGCCGCGCTGAGTTTGGTCGTTAATTCATCCATCCAGCGATAGCGTTCCTGAATGCCGTTGTCCACCAGCTTGGCGCCATTGGTGGAAAGCTTCAACAGCTTGGCACGCCGGTCATGCGGGTCTTCCGTCCGCTCGATGTAGCCCGCCTGAACGAGCTTATCCACGAGCTGGCTGGCAGCCGCGGCAGAGACATCGAAGCGTTCGCTGATTTCAGACATGCCGCACGCGCCTTTGTAATGCAACTGCATGAGGATGCTGAACTGCGGCATGGAAAGCCCCGTGGATTTGGCAAAATGGGTCCAGCCGCGCATGGAACGGTGCATGAATACATCCATCCATTCGCGCAGGGGTTGGGTAATTTGGGTTGATTTGGTCATAGTTAAGCCTTCTTTTTAGTTAAGCGAGCTTAACTTTATACGTGAGTTAAGGATTCGTCAAGAGCTGGGAAATAAGAGATTTGTAAGAAGTTTAGGGAACAGGACCAGGCCCTGGCTGAGAGATGCGTAGATCAAAATGTTAAGCCGAGTTCTTCGTTCCAGTTCATCCAAGTCTCCCCCATGACTACACTGTGCAAATGCGAGATCTAATTTGCAACCCTTACAACTGCAAACATAGCGCGCCGATCACCACCACATCCTCTCCCAACTCAGCCTTGACCACCTCGACGCTTGAAGCAAAGTCAGGCATTGACCGCGCTGTAAACTCACTTCTTAATCCATTCCAAAAAAGCGATCCCATAAATGAGACGCCGCTCGTGAGCTCCTTTATCTATTGGGAAAACAACCTTGACATAATGTGCTTTGACCCTGCAAAATAACCTGCAAACCAAGGCGGTCACACGTGTTGCCTACGGCTCAGTGCAGGCAGACCGCCTTCGAGCGAGAGTGCGTAAGGTGAGTAAGTAAATACGGTCAGCCACACACCTGCCCTGGCAGGCGGTGCCAGGGCAGCGCACAGAGACCTTTGAGAAAGGCTCTTGAAATTCATTTTTCTAAGAACCTATCCGAAAAACAATTGAAAGAGGAGACGAAACCTGATAGAACAGGATTAGCGACAATCCATCTAACAAAGGTAACGTCTCCATGACAAA
>JAYUGV010000167.1:0-4398 GCA_043767565.1 Anaerolineales bacterium | reverse complement strand
AAGGCGTTCATTAGGAAGTTTGATAATACCCTGTGGTGCTGACGTGTTAATATCGAAGTCTGAGAATTCGTAAGTTGTTAAATCATCAATTGTCTGGGGCGTATAGCTAACATTTCTTATAATCCCATCAAAATGAAAATTCTTTGCCATAAATATCCTATTGTGAGGTAAAAAATATTATACGGCCAAATAGTCAGAAATCCAATGTTATGGTTGCACATCAATTACATAACCTCGCCTCCAAAAAATAACAACGCGACTATAATGTCCATCAATGAGTTCCATTACTATTTCCGCGCAGGCGAATGAGCATCCGCAAGTGCGGTCACTCAATATTCTGCGCGACCTGCCCGCCGTCGCGGACCTGATCGAACTCTGTTTCTCACCCACCATGGATCAGGACAGTCAGCGTTACCTGGCTGATATGCGCCGCGCCAGCCGCGATGACAGCTTCATGAATTGGGCGAACCACATCACCGAGTCCACATCCCTGCCGCTGACGGGTTATGTCTGGGAGGAGAACAACAAGATCGTCGGCAACGCCAGCCTCATGCCATTTCGCGATCAAGGCAAACGCATTTTCCTCATCGCCAACGTCGCAACCCATCCCGATCAGCGTCGGCACGGTATCGCGCGCATCCTCACTCAACGTGCCATGGAACATGCCCGCAACAAAAAAGCAACCGCCATCTGGCTCCATGTCCGTGATGACAACCCGGGCGCGATCAAACTCTATGCTGACCTTGGCTTTCAAGAGATCGCGCGCCGCACCGCCTGGCAAGCCATCCCCGATCTACACTTCCCCAAGCCAACTTCGGATGTTGAGATCGTCCCGCGCCATCCGCGCTTCTGGACTCAGCAACAGGACTGGCTGCGCCGCCTCTATCCCGACGTTTTGAGCTGGTACCAACCCTTGAACTTAACCGCCCTGCAACCGGGTCTCATGAACTGGCTCTACCTGCTCTTCATGGATTTCAACATCAAACAATGGGCAGCTGTCCGCGGCAGTGACCTGCTCGCCACGCTAACGTGGATGCCGCACGGGGGCAGATCAGAGGCGCTTTATGCTGCAACTGGTATCGCGCAGAGCGAAGTCGAAGCGCCTACTGATGCGTTGACTCAGTTACTCATCCACGTACGGCGTGCCTTGTCCAATCGCACTAAACTAACCCTCGATTATCCCGCAGGCGAAATGACCGATGCCATCCTGGCTGCCGGTTTCAAACCTCAGCGCACCTTGATCTGGATGCGCGCGTAAGTGCAACTAAAACCAAAACTTTTCGTATGAATAATAAATGTCATTCTGAGCGAAGCGACACTTGCACCTGGCGCAATGGGACAAGTGCAGGTGAGAATCTCTATTGCATCAACACAGACCCTTCGGTCGCGGGTACGCTCTCTCAGGGTGACATGAAATAAGAATTATTCAAGAGGAGAAAAAATGACAAAATTCATACTTCGTTTGGCGATCAATGCGATCGGGTTATATCTAGCGGTGCAAATCGTACCCGGCATTAGTTTGCATAGCGGACTCGCTTCGCTGATTTGGTTGGCGCTGATATTTGGTTTGGTCAATACGCTGTTCGGACCCTTACTCAAGTTCCTGACCTGCGGCTTGATTATGCTGACTCTGGGCTTGTTCACGCTGGTCATCAATACCTTCCTATTCTGGCTGACCAGTATCATCGGTCAATCGTTTGGGTTCGGTTTGATCATCGCTGATCCCATTTGGTGGAACTCGTTCCTGGGCGCAGTCATCGTCAGTATCGTCAGCGTGGTGATGACGCTGATCTTGAAGGATGAGTTGAAGGGGAAGAGGTAATACCTATTTCGTACTGAGTAACATAATTACCCCGAATTTAATTTGGGACGCAGATGAACGCTGATTTTCGCAGATAAAAGCAAAGATCAGCGTTTTCTGCGTTTTTCAGCGTCCTGTTTTGGTTTAATATAGAAACTCACCCACGAAAGATTAATTCGGGGTGAGTCAAGTTTGTTCAATTACCATTTACGAATTACGCTTTATTCAATCCGGGTAACCCACCCGCCGGTTTCGCCATCTTCACAGCACGGAGGATCGCCTCAGCCATCACTTCCGCCGCGAATGCGCCGATGATCGAAATGTCAGCTTTCTTTGTGCCAGTGGACAGTGCAAAGATCACGTCGCCATCGAGCAGGGTGTGTGCGGGTCTGAGCGTGCGCGCGAATCCATCCTGCGCCATCTGCGCGACCTTGGTCGCCTGCGCTTTGGTGAGGCTTGCATTCGTCGCGATCACACCAATGACCGTATTAGAATGCGATGTTAAATTGAGAACCCCGCGTCCGAGCGGACTTTTCAGCATTGTCAGCGTATCGGCGAAATATTCTTTTTTCCCAATCCGCAACGGGCCCACCTTCCCTGACCGCAAGCCTGCAATGATTTGATTTGTTTGCGGATCGATCACATCACCCCAGGCGTTGACTGCGACGATCGTCCCGACAATAATTCCGCCGCCGATATCTATGCTGGCGGTTCCCAAACCAGATTTCATCGCAAGCGACGGACCAAACATCTTACCAACCGAGGCGCCTGTCCCTGCGCCGATGTTGCCCTCGACGGGCGGAGCGGAAGAGGCTTGAGATGCCGCCAAATATCCCATCGCGGGATCAGGCCGAACGTCGGCGCGACCGAGGTTCAAGTCGTATAGAATCGCAGAAGGGACGATGGGTACTCTCGCAACGCCGGTATTGAATCCGATCTTATGCTCTTCGAGATAGCGCATCACGCCGCTGGCTGCATCCAGCCCAAATGCGGAGCCGCCCGCCAGCACGATGGCATGAACTTTTTGAACCAGGTTGATGGGATTGAGCAGATCGGTTTCGCGCGTGCCAGGTGCGCCGCCACGCACATCTACACCTGCCACTGCGCCTTTGCGGCACAGTATGACTGTACAGCCGGTGAGCGCTTCATGATCCTGCGCGTGTCCCACTTCGATGCCGCGCACATCAGTGATGACGTTATTTGTTTTCATGATTGCTCTCGGCGGCGTCCCCGCCGCCGAGGACTGCGGCGGGAGCAGGGATACTTATTTCAAATTCTTGATCAACTGCAGGAACTCGCTCCACTCTTCTTCAAAGAAATGGACAGTGACGTTGTTCAACTCGATGTGGTAGGTGGTCTCGCCATCGGGTTCGGCTGCTTTCCAGGCGAGGAAGTTATCGGTCTCGGCGATGGTCTCGGTCTCGGGTCCATTGTTATTGCTGTTCATGATTTATTCTCCTTGGGTTGTTTGTTTTGTTTGCGATTGTTGTAAAACGATTTAATGCGTGCGATCCATTCCGCGCCAATAGGTGGATTGGGTTCCTGTTCCGCTTCGGGCCAGGGGTCTTGATCGAGCATCTTGCGCGTGGTGTATCTGCCCAGCAGGGTAAAGGATGCCAGGATGGGCGCAGCGACCACTACACCGAGGAATCCCAATAAGTTTGCGGCGATCAATGCCGCGACCAACACTGCGGCGGGATGCACTTTCAAGGTACGAGCCATGATGCGCGGAGCGATGAAGCTATCGATGATCTGATCGATCACCAGTGTAATGCCGACCACAATTAAAGCATAGACCCAGTGTTTTAAGCCGAAGGAATTATCCTGGATCAATGTCACCAAAGCCATCACGATCCATGTAATGGATGGACCGATATAAGGCAGGAACTTGGCAAACCCAGCCATGAGCGCGATACCGAGCGCGTAGCGCACCCCGAGTATTGGCAGCAGGATGGAATAGACGCTGACCGCGAGCGCGAAAATAATGATCTGTCCGCGCAGGAAGGCATTCCAAATGCGGCTGAGCTCGCTGCCAAGCCGGGTGAAATCCTCTTCGTAACCGGGGAGTTCCACTTTAAAGAGGTCTCCGCGTAAGCCGCTGCTTTCGATCATGATGAAATACGAAACGATCAGGACAAAGAACGTCCAGCCGAAGACCTCTGCAGCGCCGCTGGCAAGCGTGCCAACGAGGTCCCCGGTGCGAGCGAGCACTGGTTGAACGAACGAGAGCAGTTGCTGGCTGAGTGCGTTCAGGTCGAGCGTCCGCATATCCAATTTGAAGGGACCGAATGTAAAGACTTGGGTGGAAAGTTGAGCCACATAGGTCGGCAGTTTGGTGAAAATATCCTGCACTGACGTAATCAAATTCTGGACCTGACCCACCAACCCAAAGCCTCCCAGAGTCAGCAACCCTATTAGAATAAGCAAAATAACGAGAAAGAGAATGTTCACAGCGGCTTTCCATGAAAGCCGTAAACCGCGCGAAATGGCTGCGTTGATCGGATGCAATAAATACACCAGGACAAAGATCATCAAAAGCGGCGGGATAAGATTCGAAAAGCGGTATAACAAAAATGCCGCCACGCCAACCATGACCA
>JAYUGV010000166.1:0-10989 GCA_043767565.1 Anaerolineales bacterium | reverse complement strand
GCACTCGTGTAAAAATAAGTTCCTTGTTTTGGATGCAGTTGGACTGCATCCTGCTCGCAGTGCAACTGCTCGCGAACTCTGGAATCGGGAAGTTGCTTTTACACAACTCCTAAACCATGATGAACGACACATTTACCTACGATAAGATCTCTCTGCTGCGCCTGGCATTCAAAGGGTTGGATGATAGCGAGTTGCAGGAAATGGCAGACCTGACGGAAATCAATACCTACCCGCCGGAGCATGTTCTATGCCATGAAGGCGTCTATGAAGAAGTGTTCTATATTGTCGCGGATGGCAATGTGGTCATATCCCAAAAAATGATCAGCGGCGAGGGTGAACGGATCTTACGCAAACTGGGCAGAGGCGCGCTGGTCGGTGAGATGGCGTTAATTCAAAATGCGCCGCGTGCCGCGACCGTCCGCACTGTCACTGAATGCACCGTGCTCGAGATGGAGAAAAAAGATTTCGAAACCATCCTCAGCCGCAGTCCACGTATGGCGATCGATATCATCCGCACCACACTGGATCGGATGCGCGCCAACGATCAAATGATGATCGCGGACCTGCAAAAAACCAACCAGATCCTGACCCAGCTAGACCGCAACAAACTGGAATTCATCCAGGTTGCCGCGCACGAACTCCGCACACCGTTGACCGTTCTCAAAGGCTTCGTCAATGTCTTGCGTTCGTTCGCAGAGGTCAAAGCCAATTCTGCGATGGTTGATGTGATCGAGGGTATCCTCAAGGGCGCCGATCGGATCCACGAAGTGGTCAATTTGATGCTGGATGTGACGCGCATCGATGGCGAGAACTTGAAGGTGGCATCGGTGCCCGTGCCTTATAAAAATGTGATCAACGACATCGTGCTGGGATTTAAAAAAGCCACCGCGGAACGTAAGGTCGGCATCATCATCCAGCATGCGGAGGGTGAACCCAGTATCAATGGCGACCCGGGCTTGATTCAAAAAGCGCTCTATCAACTCATCATCAATGCCATTAAGTACACGCCCGATGGCGGCAAGGTGACCATCACTACGCGCCCGATCACAATGACAAATAATATACCCGGCGTGGAGATCGCCGTCCACGACTCAGGCATCGGGCTGGATGCAGATCATCAAGAACTGGTCTTCGAGAAGTTCTATCAAGTAGGCAGCGTGGAACTGCACTCCTCGGGAAAAACCTCCTTCAAAGGCGGTGGACCCGGTGTGGGATTGGCGATCGTACGCGGCGTGGCGCGCGCGCATGGCGGCAAAGTCTGGGTCGAAAGCGCCGGGCATGACGAGGTCAATTTCACCGGCAGTACGTTCTATTTACAGTTGCCGTTCAATCCGCCGAAAAATCAGAAATAACATTGGTCTATCCAGAAACGAAACATAACTCACTCCAAAATTAATCTTGGAGTGAGTTTCTTATTTGGACGCTGATCTATATTTTTTGTCGGCGTATATCAGCGTTTTTCTGCGTCCAAATTAAACTCGGGTTAGTAATGTTTTACACGGAAGACACAAGTGCAAGCCCAAAGTTATAATCAATCATAAAATCACAACATAAGGAATACCTATGCAACTCTACTTCATCCGTCATGGACAATCTGTCAACAACGCTGGCTGGAGCGACCCGAATTACAAGGAAAGCCCCGATCCCATCCTCACCGAGATCGGGGTTCAACAGGCGCAGCTCGTTTCGGAGTATCTTGAAAAGAACCAACCGATTACCGAACACACTGGCTGGGACCTGCATAACCGTTACGGTTTTGGCATCACCCACGTCTACGCCAGCTTGATGGAACGCGCTGCGCGCACTGCCTCATATACTGCAAGTAGGTTGCCGCAGGTCCCATTTACAGCGTGGGAAGAGATCCATGAATCGGGCGGTATCTTTGGGCGTGACGGGGAGATGAAGCTTCAGGGTTTACCGGGCAAGCCCCGGTCATGGTTTGAGGCGCATATCCCAGAGCTCACGCTCCCTGCCAGTTTGGACGGCGCGGGCTGGTGGCGGGAACGTCCACAAGAGACCGAGGAGGAATGCCAACTGCGCGCACAAAATGTCTGGGCGGAATTGCTCGCGCGCCACGGCGATCAGGATGGACAACCCGAACAGCGCGTGATCTTCATCAGCCATGGCGGGTTTTTCATGCATCTGATGTGTGCCATCCTCAGCCTGCCCTGGCGTCAAGCCTCCAACGGATTTAACTCATGGTTCATGCTTTCGAACTGCTCTCTCAGCCGTATCTCCGTTTACAAGCAAGAAGTTGCGATCTGCTACCTCAACCGCACCGACCATTTGCCGGACCATTTGATCACAGGATAAAGATCACTTATATCCATTTACACTTCCCTCTGACGATAACGCTCGGCTATAAAGACTAACATCAATGTACCGATCATCAATAAGACTGCCAGCGCGATCATGATCGGAAGACGGTTCGCAAAACGCAATTGACTGAAAAGATAGACAGGGAAGGTTGGCTGTGTCCCTGCCAGAAAAAGGGCTAATGCGAATTCGTCGAAGGAGACGGTAAAAGCCGTCAGCCAGGCAGAAACCATCGCTGGAAAAATCAAGGGTAGGACAATGCGGCGAAGCGTGGTTGGGTAGTCCGCACCCAAATCCATGGCTGCTTCCTCGATGCTGGAGTCAAACCCTGCCAGACGCGAGGCAATGATCAACAAGGTATATGGCAGGGCAACAACTGTGTGGGCAATGCCAACCGTCAACAGAGAACGTTCGACATGCAGAACAGAGAACAATAGCAACAGAGCCACGCCTAACACAACATAGGGAACAATTAACGGTAACGCCGCAAGCGCCAGCAGCAGGCTCTTACTTTTAAATTGATAACGCATTATCAAGATCGAAACCATGGTTCCCAAAATCGTTGCGGCGAAACTACTTCCGCTGGCAACTACAAGGCTATTACGCGCCGAACGCAACACGGCATCAGCCTGGAAAAGCTTTTGATACCAACCGAGGGTCAAACCCTTCAAGGGAAAAGACAGGGTTGTGTTGGAATTGATCGAGAATAAAAATAAGATCACGATCGGCAGGTAAAGAAATGCAATGAGTCCGAAGTAATATAACAAAATCGGCAGCGGCGGGCGGCGGTCACTCATTGCAGCAGATCTTCCAACTTGATAAGGCGCGTGGCGATGAACACCAGGATCAATGTAGCAGCCAGCATGATCATGGAGAGTGCTGAACCTAATGGCCAATTCGCAGCTTTGGTGAAGAAGTCTTGAATAATATTGCCATACATAAAGCCGCGACTCCCGCCCACTAATAAAGGCGTGACATACTCACCGATGGTCGGGATGAACACCATAAAGAACGCGGCAAATACACCGGGCAAACTAAGTGGGAGTGTGATGCGCATGAATTGCTGATACGGACGCGCACCCAGATCGGCGGCGGCCTCAAAGAGACTCCAATCGATCCGTTGCAACGCTGCCAGGATGGGCAGTGCCGCAAACGGGATCCAAACATAGATCAACGTGAGAATGACGGCATTACGGTTATACAACAAGGCGGTCAGCGGTTCTTTGATCAGCCCAAAATAGATGAGGAATGAATTAAGCACCCCGTTCGATCCGAGCATGATCTTCCACGCCATCACCCGCAAGAGATAACTCGTCCAAAATGGGACTAACAATAACACAAGATAAAGCCCCGCGCGTTTGCCAGAATAAAAGGCAAGAAAATAGGATAGCGGGTAAGCTAAAAGAACGGCACTGATCGCGATCACCAGCGCCATCAAGGAGGAGACGCCGAGTAATCTCCAGTAACTTCCGGTTGCGACTACCGATGCGTATTGATCGAGTCCCGGCTTCCAATTCTCAAACAAGGCGCCGTATGTATCGTTGCGGAAACTGAATGCCGCCATCAAGATGATGGGGATCAAAAAGAAGAGTCCCAGCCAGATCAAGGGCGGCAAATATAAAACCCAGAAAGTGGCGCGGCGATCCCAGCCCCCTCCCCGTCCTACCCCCATCCCGCGCTTCGCGGGATGGGGGTAGGTGTCCGAAGGACGGGTGGGGGTCGGGTCTACGGGGCGGCTTTTACTTCTGCCCACATCTTTGTCCACGCATCGCGTTGAGCGGCAGTGAGGTTGGGTGTGAAATTGGTGTGCTGAAGAATATTGGGATCGCCTATTGAGAATGCCTGCTTCAGTGTCGCATCAGTGATGCCTTTCATCACATCTTGATTCGATGAGCCGTAGTAAAAGAGGTTGACAACGTTATTACCCGTTGCCAGTCCCAGTTTCTGGTCGAGGAACTTCAAAGCAAGGTCATAATTCTTTGTGCCCTTGCGAATACCATACACGCCAACCCATGAGTTGCGTCCTTCTTTAGGGGTGGCATAGGCAACCGGCACACCTTGACTCAACAAAGTAGCATAAGCGCCCTGCCAGGCATACGCCAGCCAGACATCGCCACTGGACATGCCCTGAACAAGTTCAGGTTCACCTGCCCAATAGAAAAGATTTAGTTTGCGTTGATCGATCCATTCCTGTTTGATGGACGCCAACTGATCGGCTGTGAGATTGGATTCGTCGTATCCATGAATGTAGGATGAAGTGGAAACTGTACTGGGACCATCGTCCCACATGGAAACATGTCTTGCATATTTGGGATCCAATAACGCCGACCATGAGTCGACACCCTCAGGGATCTTATCTGTGCGATACAAGATGGATGAGAAGCCCCAATCCCAGGGGATAAAATACTGCTTGCCATTGATCTGACCGATCTTCTTGAAAGAGTCGGGAACCTTATTCCAATTCGTAAGTTTGCTTGTATCGATCTCTTCAACTAATCCTTCATCCACATAGAACTGTAACCAGCCTGTATAGGGATGGAAGATGTCAGCTTGATCGCCAGCTTTCATCTTGGAATAGATATCCGCATCAGATTCACCGATCTCAAAATTGACCGTCACTTTTGGATAGGTTGTCTGGAAATCAACCCAGAAATCGGCGGCATCATAGCCTGCCCAATCAAGGACTGTCAGGGAGCCAGTTTGTTCAGCAGGTGGGACTTCCGGGGCAGGTTTTCCTGCGCCGCACGCCGAGAGAGCCAACGTACAAACCAACAGGACCCCCGATATCGAAGAAAGCGAAGACCTTTTTACGTTCATAAAACAATCTCCTTTGTTTTCAACTGTAAATAGTGAATTATGTAAGACGATGTTGCCCGGCAAAATGGGAGCTTACCTCCTTTCTCAAACTGTAAACACGGTTGGGTAATTTATTGCACTATGAGTATAAACCCCTCTATGGTCTCAAACGTTACTGACGAATATACTCTATACGGTATAATTATGCTCATGAACCCAAACATTATCGGTGTACGCTTCACCAAAGTAGGCAAGATCTATCATTTCGAAACTTCCGCTGTCCCAGATGTGGGTGTCGGCGAGCACGTCATTGTAGATACATCCCGCGGCAAGCACCTCGGCGAAGTCATCCAAGTCGTGAAGGAAACGCCTCCGAAGCCCGAAGGCGGCTGGCGGTCGGTAGAGAGGCGGGCTACCCCTCGTGACCTGTTACTGCTCCAGTCCTGGCAATCCAAACAGACCGAAGCCATGATCAACTGTCGCGCCCGTTCATCCGAACTGCACCTCGAAGGCGTGAAGATCGTCACAGCCGAATACAATTACGACGGCTCGCGCCTCGCTTTCTTGTTCAGCACGGAGAGCGAAGACAAGGTTGATCTCAAGTCGCTCAAACGGGACATGCAGAACGTTTACCCGAACACGCACATCGAAATGCGGCAGATCGGTCCGCGCGATGTAGCGAAGATCATCGGCGGCATGGGCGCCTGCGGCATTGAAACCCGCTGCTGTTCCCAATTCCTGACCGATTTCTCCCCCATCTCGATCAAGATGGCAAAAGATCAGGGCATCTCGCTAACCCCCAACGAGATCACCGGCATGTGCGGACGCCTGCGCTGTTGTCTCATTTTCGAATATGAGCAATATGTCGAAGCGCGCAAAACTTTGCCGAAACGCAACAAGCGCGTCATCACGCCTAAAGGCGAAGGCAAGGTCATTGATGTTCTGCCCATGAGCAATAAGGTCATGGTCTTCATTGAGACCGAAGAAAAACGCTTCACCGAAACCTTCGACCGCGAAGACATCCAACCCTGGGACGAACTCGAAGCCCTGCGCCGCAAATCCCAAGCGCCTTGTGATCGTCATGAGGGCGGCGGATGCACGTGCGGCAAAGCCAGCCCCCTCAAAAACAAAAACAATTAACGTCTCGTATGGGCGGAGCGATGCTCCGCCCATACTTTTTATAAAACTCCGTGTTTATTTATACAATCCGTAGCTGATATCTTTTCCCAATCTCATACCTTTCTCTAAACCCAAACGCGCATCTTTCTCAACCGGAGCTTGATTCATGACCCCTGACACAATCCAACCTGATAACTGGCAAACACCTCAAAACATCCTCGTTATCCTCGCCCACCCCGATGACCCCGAATTCTTCTGCGGCGCGACCCTCGCCCGCTGGGCACGCGCAGGACATCACATCACGTACCTTCTCCTCACCTGCGGCGATAAAGGCTTCAATCCAACAACCCATCCCGAAATGACCCCTGAAAAGTTGTGCGCCATCCGCCACGAAGAACAATACGCCGCGGCAGAAGTCATTGGCGCGGAATCTGTCCACTTCATGGAATTTCCCGATGGTTACCTGACCGCCGACTTAAACACGCGCCGCGATGTTGTCCGCGAGATCCGCAGACACAAACCCGATATCCTCCTCACCTGCGATCCGCAGACCTTATTCGCCGTATACGGCATCAACCACCCCGATCACCGCGCCGCCGGACAAGTCGTGCTCGACGCGGTCTTTCCTGCTGCGGGCAATATCGTTTACTTCCCTGAATTGCTCGAAGAAGGCTTTCAGCCGCACATGCCCAAGGAAGTCTGGTGCTCGCTCACGACGCAACCCAATACAACACTTGAGATCACTGACATGTGGGAAATAAAACTCCAAGCCATTCTCAAGCACACCACCCAGGTACAGGACGCGGACAAACTCATCGAACGCTTCAAATCCCGCCGCACTGAGGACAGCACGGAGGAAAATCCGCGCTATGAAGAAAAATTCAGAGTAGTGAAATACAGTTAAAAAACACTAGGAAATTCTACCTCGCTCCAAAACAATTAGTAATTCACCTTACGCAGATCAGGCAAAATCGGTTACTGTAATGCGACATTTATGTCGCTCATGCCTAAGAAGCACCTGAGAAGCGAGATAAATCTCGCGTTACGGGCATCACTGCATAAGGTCAGTTAGTAATAAAAAAACAAATACAGGAAAGTGAAATTTACAAATATGGAATCCATGTGGAAATCAAGAAAAGTAGTCATCGTAGGTGCGGGCGCGGTTGGATCATCGTTTGCATACGCGCTCGCACAAAAAGGACTGGCAGATGAGATCTGCCTGATAGATGCAAATCACGACCTCGCCGCAGGGCAGGTCCTTGATCTGGCACACGGCTTACCTTTTTACCCTCCAGTCCAGATCAATGTTGGCAGTAAAAAGGATTACGCTGGTGCCAGCGTGATCGTCATCACAGCGGGTTCAAAACAAAATCCGGGCGAATCGCGTCTCAACCTTTTGCAGCGGAATGCGTCCATCATCGAAGCCATCGTGGATGATATCGTCAGCGAAAATTCACAGGCGATCATTCTCATCACGACCAACCCTGTGGACATTCTCACCCACGTTGCGCTCAAACATTCCGGCTGGAGCAAAAATCGCGTCATCGGTTCCGGCACCGTGTTGGACAGCGCACGCTTTCGGTACCTGATCAGTCAATACTGCAGCGTCGATGTGGGTAACGTCCATGCCTATATCCTCGGTGAACACGGCGACAGCGAACTCCCAGCCTGGTCCATGACCAATGTGGCAGGCGTCCCTGTCGATGAGTATGCTCCCAAAAAAGGCAACGGCAACTGGTACACCGAACGTGAAAAGATTGTGCGCGAAGTAAAAGAGTCGGCATATCACATCATCAACTACAAAGGCGCAACTTATTACGCCATCGGCATGGCGCTCACGCGTATCGTCGGCGCCATTCTGCAAGACCAGCAAAGCGTCCTGACGATCTCTACGCTTCTGGATGGTGAGTATGGCATTAAAGATGTATGCCTTGGCGTACCCTGCGTACTCGGACAGAACGGTGTCGTCAATATCGTTGAAGCATCTCTCACGCGCGATGAACAAAAAGCCCTTGAAAGATCCGCCAGCACATTACAGGAAGCGCTGAAAAACCTGCAAGTCTCACGCTAAAAAAACCGTCAGGAGAGAACCAGCATGTCCAACTTTCTCAAGCAAGCCGAGGAACTATTCCCCTACACCCAAGCTCTGCGCCGCGATTTTCACAGGCACCCTGAACTTGGCTTCCGTGAAGTCCGCACGGGCGGCATTGTTGCCAAAGAACTTGAAACCCTCGGCATCGAAGTCACCAAAGGTGTCGGCAAGACCGGCGTGGTCGGCTTGATCGAAGGCGCAAGACCGGGTCCAACGATCCTGCTCCGCTTTGATATGGACGCGCTCCCCATCACCGAAGAAACCGGCGCGGAATATGCATCCACAAATCCTGGAGTCATGCACGCCTGCGGACACGACGGTCACACCGCCATCGGGCTGACCGTTGCCAAAATGCTGTATGCTCATCGTGAAGAGTTATCGGGCAACGTCAAACTCTGCTTCCAACCCTCCGAAGAGGGCACGAATGGTGAAGAGATCGGCGGCGCCTTGATGATGATACGCGACGGTGTCCTTGAAGGACCAAAAGTGGAAAAGACCCTCTCTCTGCACATTTGGAACTATTACCCTCTGGGCTGGATCCATGTGGCAAAGGGACCCGTCATGGCAGGAGCAGAATTATTCATCGTCAAGATCATCGGCAAAGGCGGGCACGGCGCCATCCCCGAATCAACAGTTGACCCGATCGCTGCCGCGGCACAGATCATCACTGCCTTACAAACCATTGTCTCTCGCAACGTCTCACCGTTGAAACCCGCTGTTGTCAGCGTGACATCGGTCCATTCAGGCACAGCATTCAACGTCATACCGGAGACAGCCGAACTTAACGGCACCATTCGCACTTTTGACCCTGAAGTCCGCAAACTTGTTCATCAACGCTTCGAACAGATCGTGCGCGGCGTTGCAAGCTCCCTGGGTTGTGAAGCCGAAATCATCATCAAGCAAATCACTGAACCGGTCATCAACAATGAAGATGTTGCGGCAAGCGTGCTCAACTCCGCGCAAGCGCTCTTTCCCCAAACCACCATCGCCACATCACCTTATCTCACCACGGGCGCAGAAGATATGGGCTACATGCAGGAAAAAGCCGATGGCTGTTATTTTTTTGTGGGGTCTGCCAACCCGGAAAAACATCTCGATTACATTCACCACCATCCCAAGTTTGATTTCGATGAGCGCGTTCTCGTTACCGCCTCTGCCCTCATGGCAACCGCCGCGGCAGACTTGCTCAAATAATCTGTAGAAAGTAATATGCAGTAACGACTTCAGTCGTTCTGTTAAAAACGACTGAAGTCGTTACTACATATAATTTTATAAAGTGCCAGTCACTTTCAAGGTGACTGGCACTTTATATCTCTTGACAACAAACCCCATTTGTCGTATATTTCGTTTAGTAATTACTAAACATACATAACGAGACATCCATGACACAATCACTTACCAAGATCAAGCAGGACTTTACCGAGGGGCTCAGCCAGATTAGCCGTTTCTGGGGCTTCCCCAAAGGGATGGGCGCCATCTTCGCGGTGCTCTATCTTTCCCCCTCAGCCCTATCCCTCGATGAGATCGTCACCGAAACCGGACTCACCAAAGGCGCGATCAGCACCGAGATCCGCGCTCTCGCCCGTATGGGACTCGTCCACCGCTCCACCAAACTTGGTGACCGTAAGGATTATTACCAAGCCGAATCAAATTTCTACGCGGCGATCCGTTCCATTTTGCAGGAACGCCAAAACTCGGAGTTTGACCGTGCGGTCCGTTCGGTGAAAGCGACACTCACAACCATGGACGAAAACTGGGTGGACAATGCCGATTGGAAATTCGTCTACGCCCGCGTGCAAGCCCTGCAGGAATTCTTTGACGCGATAGACAGCCTAACAAAGGCTGTGATTAAACTGGAAAAACTCGGTCTCTCGAACGTTTCGAAGATCTTGGGCGTGTTGAAATAACTTTATCATGCTCACAACGTCGTCCTCGGAGTTGTGCTTGCCGCCGGGGACGGCGGCAAAAGCGAAAGGAAAATTATGAAAATCGCAGTTACAGGCGCTTTCAGTTATTCAGGCAAGTACATCGCCAAGCGACTCTTAGACCGCGGCGAGGAAGTTATCACACTGACCGGGCATCCGAATCGCCCCGATCCGTTCAATGGAAAGGTGAAAGCTTATCCTTTGGATTTTGACGAAGCGGGCATGACCAAATCCCTACAGGGCGTGGAGGTGTTGGTCAACACGTATTGGGTGCGTTTCGACAAAGGCAATAATACGCAACCGCGGGCTGTGGAAAATACGCGCAAACTCATCAACGCCGCAAAAGCCGCAGGTGTCAAGCGGATGGTGCACATCAGCATCGCCAATCCATCAGCGGATTCGCAGCTCCCCTATTATTGGGGCAAGGCGGCCAACGAGAAAGCGGTCATTGAATCAGGAATGTCTTATGCAATCTTGCGTCCCACGGTGCTGGTTGGTGCAGAGGATATTTTGATCAACAACATCGCGTATTTGATGCGGCGTTTCCCGATCTTCTTCATCCCCGGAGATGGGTCGTACAGCATCCAACCTGTGTTTGTCGAGGATCTCGCTGACCTCGCTGTGGAAGGTGTGTACAGCAAAGAGAATTACGTGATTGACGCAGTTGGTCCAGATAGTTACACCTTCAAAGAATTTGTAAAACTGATCGGCGAGCGCGTCGGTGTACAGCGGCCGTTAATC
>JAYUGV010000165.1:0-28895 GCA_043767565.1 Anaerolineales bacterium | reverse complement strand
TCTTCTTTATTCAGGTCTTTGGCAATTTCCCTGGCACCGCCCGCCAGGGCAGGTGTTCGAAAGGCATGCATACTGCCCTTCAATGTTTTATATTCTTCGTTTCTCTACCGTACAAAGAAGAGAGAAATCAGTAATTAAGGTACACTCACAGTAACCAAACCAAAGAGGTGACACTGAAATGACTGATTGCTACCGAGTATACACAAAAGTGAAGAAAATCCTAAAGCAAATGATGAAGCTCAATCAGCAAGGACAAATTGTGACGTTGGCGATGATGATTTCAGGAATTGTCATGAGCCGCAATGCGCAACTATCAGCGATGAGTTCAGAAATACCAACTGAAACGAAAGAGCAGAGCATCGAAATGCGGATGAGGCGCTGGGTCAGAGAAGATCAGATTGATGTAGAAGCCGTCTGCCCTTTGCGCGCCAAATTTTGGAAGCGTTGTCCCACCTGCCCATAGTCTTGGTGATGGATGGCAGTCAGGCTGGGCGAGGTTGTATGGTGTTAATGGTTGGTGTCGTGTATCAGAAGCGTGCCTTGCCGATGGCGTGGTTGGTGTACAAAGGCAAGAAGGGGCATGCCAGTGGCGAACGACATATTCAGGCTCTGAAAAAGGTTCTGCCGCTTTTGTCGGCAGGCAGTGAAGTGGTTTTGTTGGGTGACGCAGAGTACGATACGACCGAAATGATCGATTGGGTAGAGAAAAACACTGCTTGGCAGTATGTTTTACGCACTTCGCCACAGATTTATGTGCAATCAGGACAAACTAACCAGCCACTCCGTGACTATCCATTGGAGAAGGGCGAGCTGTTTATCTGCATGAAGTTGGGTTTACTAAAACCGGCGAAGTCACGTTGAATGTGATTGGTTGGTGGGGCAGCCGTTATCAAGAACCCATCTTTCTGGTCGCCAACCTACCCAACGCGTATCAGGCTTGTCGTTATTTATCGCCGTCGCTTCCGCATCGAGACTTTCTTTTCCGACCAGAAAAGCAGAGGTTTCAATATTCACAAAAGCCATTTGTCTGACCCGGCTCGCTTCAGTCGAATGTTGATTTCCGCATGTTTGGCTTATATTTGGATGATCTGCCAAGGACTGCAAGTCATTGCAGAAAACAACTTTGCCTTGATTGATCGAACCGAGCGCATTGACAAAAGTCTGTTTCGTCTGGGCTTGGACTGGATCAAGTATGCTTTGAAGCAGCGCCTTGATTTCCAGCCGATCTTTCATTTTCAACCTGTAGAGATACCTTTTCATGTACGGTAGAGAAAGGTGAATAAAAAACATGCCCCCATAGTGATAGATGCCCTCGCGTTGACCGGTGAACAGCTTATCGGTATAGATCGTCCCCGTGCTGAGACGCGTCTCGCCGTAGGGATAATATCTCTGCTCGCCCAGGGTGACTCCGCTGGCATTGGTCACCACACTGGCAGAGCCGAGATGGTCTTTGAGAATATAGTATACGGAGTTGCTGCCACCAGCTATATTGATCCTCATCGCTCCACCAGCGGGATAATACGTGACAGTTCTCGTGACGGTACCACCGGAGGTTTTGTCCACTTCATAGAGTCCACCCACGTAAATGGTCTTGCTGCCATCGGGCTTGACCTTCTTGACCATATTGCCGTCGCCGTCGTATATGAATTGCGTGGTCTGCCCGCTTACGGTCACGGAGACCAGGCGGTTCTCGGCATCGAAGGTTTGGGTATAGGTGAGTCCGCCTTCCACTCGCGTGATCACACCTGCACTTGCGCCAGGTGCAAGTGTATTGCCGTTGGCATCGTAAGTGTAGGTCTCGCCGGTGGAATGGGATGTTACGGCGTGCTTATGAGTCGTATCGCCATAGGTGTACGAGGAAGAAACAAGTAGGGTGTTTACCGGTGTTAATTGATAAGCCATTCCTGTTTCCTCAAAGTCGGTGCCATCTCCCAACTGACCGGACTTATTATCGCCCCAATATTTCACGCCGCCGGCAGTCGCCGCACAAGTGAAAGCTTGACCAGCTGAAACTGTAATGACCCCGCTCGTTAGTCCGCTCACATCTACTGGCGTCAGACGATTAGTTCTTGTGCCATCTCCAAGTTGGCCGGCTACATTATCCCCCAGCACTTCACGCCCCCCGCCGTCGTCAATGCACAGGTGTGTATATATCGACCAGATGCAGCGTCAATGGCAGTCACGCCGCTCGTCATCAACCCCCTCTAACGACTCTCCGTCGCGACTTTCGAGGAGTTCTCCCCCAAATACACAAGAAATATTTTGGATAATTATTTTTATTTTCCATTGTGGATTTGGGGGAGATGTCCGTAGGACAGAGGGGGGTTCGCTGGCGTTGGTCACCATGCTGGCGGAGCCCAAGTGATCTTTGAGAATGTAATACAGTGTGTTCGTTCCTCCAACGATGTTAATTCGCATCGCGCCGCCAGCGGGATAGTAGGTCACTGTCCGCGTGATAGTGCCAGAGGAGGTTTTGTCCACTTCGTAGAGTCCACCTGAACCTACCCTGAGCGAAGCCGAAGGGTAGATAGTCTTGCTCCCATCGGGTTTTATTTTCTTCACCATGCCTGTCCTGAGCTTGTCGAAGGGTTGCCGTCGCCATCCCTTCGACAAGCTCAGGATAAACTCCGATGAATTGGGCGGTCTGGGTACCAACTGTCATACTGACCAGGCGGTTTGTGTTAAGAGAGAAACCGCTGAAGGTTTTACGCCTAATAAGGCAACCTGCATAAGGTGAATTATTCATAGGATTTATTTTGCCTGAGACGTTTAATTTCCCCTTTATGCTTCTTTGAACCTAAGCGTTTTTCTTTTGAAGCTTTGGATGGCTTGGTCTTTCTGCGCTGCTTGGGTTTAATCAATGCTTTACGAACAAGTTCTATAAACCTTTGAATTGCATCTGCGCGGTTTTGTTCCTGGGTGCGGAAGCGTTTGGCTTCGATGATCAACACGCCGTCAGTGTTGATGCGCTTACCAGCAAGCAGGATCAGCCGTCCCTTTGTGTCTGAGGCGAGCGCGGGGGAGTTGACAATGTCAAAGCGCAGTTGTACCGCGGTCGCCGTCTTGTTGACGTTCTGTCCGCCTGGACCTGACGCGCGGATATAGTCGAATTGCAGTTCGCGTTCATCAATAGAAAAGGATGGTGTGATTTCGACCATAATTAAAACCCCTCTCCCTGTCGTGCTGAGCGGAGCGACAGCGCAGACGAAGCAGAGAGAGGGGTAGGGGTGAGGGCAAGTTTAGAACATCAAAGCGTTGATCTTGTTGATCATTTCGGGGGCAGGTCTGAGGTCTGGCTCAGTGAGACGATTGAGGGGGGTATCCACAAGGTTGTAGGTATCATGCAGGGCAGGCTTATCTTCGGTGATGTAGATCAAGCCGGTCGCCAGCCAGTTATTGCGCTGCGCCTCTTCAAGGGCGCGCAAGGCTTCAAAACGATTGGTGGGATCGTAGCCCTTCTCAAGATTCTTGAGGATGATCGTGGAGCCATCGTGCATGGCGACCTCACGAATCTCGCCTTCGTTCATTTCGCGTTCGAGCATGATCTCGCTGCGTGGGGCGATATAGGTCATGTCATGCAGGGGCTCTTCGTGATCCTTGCCCCAAGCGTAGGAGTGATAGGCAGTATCCTGATTGTTGAATGTGACGCAGGGACTGATAATATCGAGTACGGCGATGCCTTTATGGGCGAAGGCGGCTTTGAGCAATTCCTTTACCTGTTTGGGGTTACCTGCAAAGGAGCGTCCTACAAAGGTAGCGTTGGAAATGACGGCTTCCATGCATATATCCACGGGCATGTAGGGATTGGTGCCCTGCTTCTTTAGCGCGAGGCCCTTTTCAGCGGTCGCGGAGAATTGACCTTTGGTGAGTCCGTAGACACCGTTGTTCTCGATGATGTAGACCATGTCTACATTGCGGCGCATCACATGTTTGAACTGTCCCATGCCGATACTGGCGGTATCGCCATCGCCTGAAACGCTGACGCCCTTCATTGTACGATCTCCGAACAGCGCGCCAGTGGCAATGGATGGCATGCGTCCGTGCAGGCTGTTGAAGCCAAAGGAGCGGTTCATGAAATAGGTGGGACTTTTGCTCGAGCAGCCGATACCGCTGAACTTGATCACGTTCTCGGGCAGAACGTTCATTTCGTACATGGCGGTGATGATCTGGTTCGAGATTGAGTTATGACCACAGCCCTGACAGAGTGTGGTTGGGTTACCGCGATAATCGTTCTTGGTAAGACCCACAAGATTGACATTGGCTGGCGCACCAGCCATGGGGAGTGCTGACATTATTTAGCTCCTTTTTTTTCCGCTCTTTGCGGCTTTGGTATGCTTCTTTGCCGCAGTCTTTTTGGGAGCGGCTTTCTTTACCGGTAATTTCTTTGCTGCTGCTTTTTTGGCAGGTTTGGCTGAGTTCGCTTTTTTATTCTGCACATATTTTGCGAGAATTCCTTCACGGATCCATTTGGCAGAAGCGGGCATGCCATCACCAAATGCCACGGACTTGAGCGTCATGGCATGTTCAGGATTCGCCAGACTTAGCAATTGGTGTAACTGACCATCGCGGTTCATTTCCACCACGAAGATCTGGTCATATTTCTTTACGAATTCATCCACTTCGGGCGAGAAGGGTACGGCGCGTACGCGCATGAAGTCGGTTTTCATGCCGTGATCCCTTTCGAGTTGGGCGCGGGCTTCGTTGATGGCTGATTCAGTGGAGCCATACGCCATGATACCGATGGTCGCGCTTTTGGTGGAATGGATCACTGGCTTGGGTACATATTGTTTGGCGGTCTCAAACTTTTTCTTGAGGCGGTCCATATTACGGTGGAAGGTGCCAGCGTCTTCGGTGTATTTAGCGTACTCATCATGCCCTGTGCCGCGCGTGAAGTAAGAGCTCATGGGATGCTTATTGCCGGGGAAGGTGCGATAAGTGATCCCATCACCATCCTTATCGAGATAGCGTCCCCAATTGCCCTTGAGTTCTTCGAGATCTTTTTCCCAGAGGGTTTTACCGCGGTCCATGGGGGTGGCGGGATATTCAAAGGGTTTACTCATCCACTGGTTCATACCCATATCAAGATCGGATAGCACGAAGACCGGAGTCTGGAGACGTTCAGCCACATCGAAAGCCTGCCAGCCAAAATCAAAACATTCGTTGATATCGCCGGGGAGTAACACGATGCTATCGCTGTCGCCATGACCCATACCAATGGTGAAGCTGAGATCAGCCTGGGAGGTGCGGGTGGGCAGACCGGTGCTGGGTCCGATGCGTTGAATGTCCCAGACCACGATGGGCACTTCGGCGTAGTAAGCAAGACCCGCAAATTCGGTCATCAAGCTCAAGCCGGGACCGGATGTGGAAGTCATGGCGCGCAGACCGCTCCAGCCTGCACCGACCGTCATACCAATGGCGGCGAGTTCGTCTTCCGCCTGAACAACAGCATAGGTGTTTTTACCATCTTCGCGTTTGCGAAGCATGGGGAAGTAATCATTCATAGCTTCAGCAAGTGAGGTGGCGGGTGTGATGGGATACCATGCCACGAACTGGGCGCCACCGAAGATCGAGCCTAATGCTCCAGCGGTGTTGCCATCTGCCATGATCATGCCATCCGTTTTATCCATGTGTTCGAGATAGAACGGGTCTTTCTTTTCGAGGTTGGCTTTTGCCCATTCTGCACCGGCTTTGACCGCGTTGAGGTTCATGTCAATGGGTTTTTGTTTACCTTTGAAGTGGAAGGTCAACGCGGCGCTGATCTTTTCCATATCAATGCCGATCAATTGCGCGAGCACGCCCACATAGACCATATTGCCGACGAGGTTGCGGAAATCGGAAGGTACGTTCGGATCTTTCTTGACGATCTCCTTGACGGGCATGGGATAAATGGCAACGTCGGCGCGGGTGATCGGTTGTTTGATATCGTCAGCATAGAAAAAGGCTCCGCCCGGCACAACAGACGCCAGGTCCCGCGCGAACGAATCGGGATTGATCGCGATAACGATATCCTGTTCTTCGCGGCGTCCCAGATAGCCGTCCTTGCTGGCGCGGATCGTATACCAGGTGGGCAAGCCTTGAATATTGGAGGGGAAGAGGTTCTTGCCCGAGACTGGGATGCCCATCTTGAAAATTGCGCGCAAGATGGTGTTGTTGGCGGTTGAACTGCCTGAGCCGTTCTTGGTGCCAACCGTGATGGAAAAATCGTTCACTACTTTGTTCATAAGGCTCCTAAATTTTTTTGGAATCAGGGAGCTTGCTCCCGAAATACGCCAGCAAGCTGGCTGACTCCAGAGGTATTACGGTCTGTGATACAAAAGGTCGGTGTGGGCAACGAGCGCCTCGTAACCAGCCTTATCGTTTCCTTTACAAATGGCTTCGACCATCTCTTGATGATAGCGCCAAACTTCCTGCAAATATTCATAGCCGCCTGCAAAAACGTTCAAACCTACGGCTTCGTAGGCTTCCCAATAGGCTTCGAGAATACCGGTGACAAAAGGATTCTCAAGTCGGCTATAGATCAGCAGATGTAGATTGCGATGTTCTTCGTGAGGGACTTGAATGGGTGTGCGCCGCAACTTATCCCAGGCGCGGGTGATGATGGCTTGCAATTCTTCTTTATCGCTGGCGGTTAATTTTTCGACCGCCTCGTGCCAGTAGGCAAACTCAACGTGATTGCGCAATTCGGAATATTTGCGGAAGTGATCATCGTTGAGAGCCAGCGCGTAGCCTAGACTTTGACGAATAGCCGGTGTGAACGAAAAAGCGCGCCGACGCGTCCCACCACGCCCGGGCTTGACTTCTACAAGCCCAAGCGCACGCGCCACTTCAAGCTGTTCGCGCAAAGATGCAACGCTCACGCCCAACTCCTGGCTTAGCTCAGTTAGGGTAGGGAGTCCTTGTTCGGCTTCCTCGTGTGCGGCAAGGTAGCGCATAAATTCTGAAATATCGGGGGAAACTCGTTCTCGTGTGATCATAAGTATGATTAATCCGATTAATACGAGTATATGACTGTTTTATAGGAACGTCAAGGATTCAGTACACGTGTCAGGCAGATGTAATGGAGTGAGAGAGACTACCGATGAAGAATAAATTGGCTTGATGTTTTAAGTGCTTTTGATAATGGCATAAACATCCCCTCACCGTTTGCTGATTACCTTTCACACAGCGGTATTACTATCTTGTGACTTTTCGTATCGTTCAAGCTGTTTATGGATCTGGATAAGCAGAAGTTTTATCTCATCCCTTTCATAAGTTGCCTGATGCAGAGATGTCAGAATGGCTTGGTTTTCTTCGTCTGGGCGGGTGCTTAATAAATGTTCCTCGCGAGTGATTTGTTTCACTTTTTGATCCAGTTTGGCTTCAAGGCGCTTGCGATAGCCATTATAGAAATTGAACTCTTTGAGCGGTTCGACTGCAGGCGGCGCGCCTTGCTCGAGGAGCTCTTGGATCGTTTTCAGGAACATCTCCATATCAACCGGCTTTTGGATAAAGCGGGTTGCTCCGATATTCAAGGAAAATTCCTGATCTGCACGGCTGACATAGGTGGCGGTAATAAAAACTACTGGAATATCCCTTGTTTTGGGATCTATCCGTAATCGATGAACCAGACCGAAGCCGTCCAACTGAGGCATCATGATATCCGTAATCACGATTAATGGGTGTTCCTTTTGAATAAGCTCCATCCCCTCCCGCCCATTGCGTGCTGTGATCACACGGTGACCTTTAAAGGTTAGTGTGGTATCCAGCAAATTGCGAATATCAGGATCATCCTCGGCGATTAGCAAATACCCTTGCGTTGTGTGCATATTGTTATTTTACGCTTTTCGCGCCGTTTTGGAATATTAATTTCGTCACTTTTATTGCCTCACAAAGCGGACCCACTTTTCGCGGAGGTCAACAGTATCAACCAGCCAGCCGGCGTTCATCCAGGCGATAGTTTCGACTTGTGTACCCTGTTTTTGGTTACTCCACCAGTCAGATTCGTCCAAGGCAATTGGAGGCAGAGAATCGTTTAAGACCTGTTCGATGGTTTCAAATGATAAGGTGACCTTTTCCTGACTTATGGGTAAATCACGAAAGTATCTTTCAAGCGGATCGAATTTGCTGGTCATGATCTTTCCTTTAGAGCTCTACGCTGTTCAGTAATTGTTTCAAAGCGGATAGTTCATCTGCCGAAAGCGTTACACCTTTCCCCATTTTGGAGTGATCGGCAGACCAATCACGCAGATCGTATTTGGGGTCACGATCATTCCAGCTAATCAGGTTCAGTTCTTTAGACCAGCCGCTGGCAGATGTGGACAGCACGCCGATCTTATTGACGATCTCGTATTTGATCTCAGACATTTTTCAGTTCTCCTATCTAGATTGCTGCTCGGATCCGATAGTAGTGATAATAACACGAACTTTTAGTACCTTATCAGTGAATTGCTTGTTTTTGTGCAAGAATTTTTTCACCACAAAGGGCACAAAGTATACGAAGGTTTAAAGCGGTCTTCCTTTGTGCTCCTTCGTGACCTTCGTGGTTGAATCCTTTTTGGTTTCGGCTTGTCCGAGTTAGGGATATTATCCGAGCCTGCTAAAAAATTTGATCTCTGATCTCTTTCCTCGACATTATCGCTTCCAAGACCCCGCCGCCGATCGCGAGTGCCTTGTCTGAAACAAGCTGACATAAACTCGCATCGTCGCGTGCATCCACATCCCCGATCTTCATACCTTTGGTTACCTGCAAGCCGTCACGGATCAATCCGCGCAGCACCCCCGCAAACGGACTAATCACCGAATGCTGAATATTGATCACTGCGATCACCTCACCCGATTCGACATGTTTGCCGATCTTCTTTAATCCCATAATCACGCCAGCGCTCGGCGCGCGTAATACCCGGCGCGGATCGCCTTCGGGTTCGCCGCTGTCGGGCTGAGTTGTTCCAATCCAATAGACTCGGCCGAGGGTGTGGCTGCGGCGGGTTTCTATCACAGCGTGGCAATCGCTCCCGGCGGTGAACCCAGGCCCAAGTCCGATATGAAGCGGGACTTGAGTCGGAAGCGGGGCGGGAGTTTGTTTGGTGAGTCGCGCATCCACGACAACGAGAAATTGGAGTGATGAAAGGATGTCCGCATTTGGATCAATGAGCACGGGGATCTCATCCGCATTGTTCCACGCTGGAAGTTGATGTGCTCCGATCAGCCTGGCGGTCAGGCCTTCAACAGTTTGTTGACCTTCGTATACAGCCTCTGAAAATGAGACCGTGCGGCGCACTGCCAAGGGTTGCGCCAGTTCTGTGATCACAACCCGAATGCCTGCGCGATGCAAACGCAACGCTGCACCGGTTGCGAGGTCGCCGCCGCCGCGGATGAGTACAAAATTATTTTTGGACATTTGTTTTCTGAGTGGGTTCAAGTTGTTCGGGCGCTGACTGCGCGTGGACATCCTGCTCTTGAAGCATACGACTGAACGAATACAGCAATAGATAAACGAACAGGAAGAAGAATGTGTAGCTGAGAGTGAATGCTGCGAGCCTGCGGCTGGGATCAATGATGAGACCTAATATGCTCATCGCGGTTTCGCCCGGGTTTTGCAAAATATCCCATGAGTTCAGCCGGACAAAGCGACCAATATAAATGCCGAAACTGCTTAAGGCTGAAATGACGAAAATGAACGACCAACCGAGAACGCGGCCAAAGGTGCGCATGACAATATCCTGCATCAGATAGAGCGACACGATGCCCAGCAACATGGCGGTCCATGAACACCAGACCACGATGATCACGTCATACCAAAGCGGTGCGCTGGTGGTGACGCGCGCCAGGTCTTGCAGATCTGTGAGCATGTAGGGTGCGTTGGGAAAAAAGATCAGCCACAAGAATGCGATAACTGGAATGATCAAGTATAGCCAGATTCGCCGCCACGAAACTGCATGTGCGACATACGCAAGGATGAACGGAATCCACGCAAGAAAGAGATTCCAGATCAGGCTGGTGTGCCGACTTGAGTCGCTGTAAGCCACGCGCACAGCGACCAATGTAATGCACACGGCACAAGCGGCGTTGAGTAACACAAAGACGGCCAGGTAATGCCGGTTACGAATGGAGAAGTTGCGGAGTCTGTTTGGCATATTATATCGTCATGTCACTCTGAAGGAGCGTTTGTTGCGACTGAAGAGTCTCGCTCGTCGTGAAAGAGATTCTTTGCTTCGCTCAGAATGACAAAATGTTCTACTGATTCTCGATGAAATACAAGATCATATCGATATCGCCCGGCGATTGACCGAAGTCTGTTAGCAGGGCGGCGGCTTCAGTCTTGTGTTGCGTGCCGTGATTAATGACATGCGCCAGCGCCTGCCACAGAATTCTTTCGTGGGGAGTGCCGTCGGTGGCTTTGTAGCTGAATGTACTGTTGAGTCTTTCCTCAGTGACGTTCTCAACAAATGCCATCAATGATTTTTCTTCCTCAACCCAGCGCGCACGCAGAGACTCGAAAGTGGGAAAGTCTTCCGGTTTCAAGCGGACTGAAGGTGAGGTCCCTTCCCAGCGTTGACGCCAGATCCACTCTGCGAATAACGCGTGGACGAGCGTGTTGCGCAACCCGCCATGTGGGAATGACGCTGGCGCAAGGAATTGCTCTTGCGTGACCTTCGCAACTGAATCCAGGATTTTCTTGCTCGACCATTGGTTGTATTTGTAAAACAATAGAATATCTTGTTTGTTCATATTTAGATCCTTTTGTTGTGGGGCGGGATGGTAACCCGCGCTACGTTAGACCGATTCATTCTTCTGCCTCTCCAACAACAGATGTCCGAAAGTATACAGCGTAATATACAAAAACAGAAAGAATGCCCCGAATAGACTTGTGAACCCAATTGACTGCAGGCTTGGGTCTTGGGCGCTTTGAAGGGTGTATTCCGCCAGCCCCGCAGGATTGCTGAAAATATCCCATGAGTTCCAGCGCAGGAAACGCCCCACATATACACCGGCACTGCTCAAGATCGCTACGCCTGCCACAAATCCCCAGCCCACCCAGCGCCCGAACTCTCGGCGAATGATCTCTTGCATCAGAAAGAGCGAGACCATGCCAAGCAAGAGCCCTGTGAACGCAAACCAGATCAACAGCATCACGTCATACCAGACCGGCACGTCATGCCATTTGCCTGCAAGATGCTGTAAGTCTGTGATGATATATGGCGCGTTGGGGAAGAAGATCAACCAAAAGAAAGTCGCGAACGGGATGACGATGAAACTTTGCTTGCGAGTTAGCTTTGCAGTATAAGTGAAATAAGCAATGAGGAATGGAATCCACGCGAGGAAAAGATTCCAGATCAAAAAGAAATAATTGCCAGACCCGCTGAGCTCCAGCCGAACGCGCCAGATCAGTACCGAGAAGATCGTCGCGCCTGCCAACAGCGTGAACATGGTTAGACGATATTTGTTATGGGAGAAGTAATCGATAAATCTACGGATCATGGCTTCCTTAAAAAATCCAAAAGAAGCGGGTTTACTTCCTCGGGCTTTTCATAGTGCGGGATGTGCCCGCAATTCTCAATGACACGAAATTCAACGTCTGGCAGCACCGCACATAAAACCTGGCTATGTTCGAATGGCACAGTCTTATCCTTGCGCCCCCAGAATAGCAGAATCGGCTTGTTCATTGTGCCAAGCGTTTCGTACATCTGAACAAAAGAATCCAACATCCCGTTGCGAATCGTCGAAAGGATGGCGCGCATGAAACCTTTATACTGCATCTGGACTGTGTACTGCGCTGTGAAATGTTCCACCAACTTCGGATCGAAGAAATCTTTTGCATTACTTTGGATTAAGGGACCACCTCCGACCAAGCCGAGAACTGCTTCTGCCGCGAATGGAATTTTCACAAGCTTGTGCATGGGCGTGAGGGCAATCGATCTGGCTCCAGCCGGGTCGATCAAGGTCAGTTTGCGAACCCGCTCCGGGTAACGGACGGTAAAGGCTGAGGCGATGAGTCCGCCCATGGATAGACCGATCAGGTTCACGGGTCGAGAGCCTGCGCTGAGCGACGTCGAAGCGAAGCGGAGCGCGTCCAAGAGATCTGCTAGTTGTCGAATAAATAGGTCGATGTTGTAATCCTTGTGCGGGCGGTCGGAAAATCCGCGCCCGAAGAGATCGTAACGCAGAACGCGAAAACCTGACTGGGTTAGGAACTCAAATGTGGGATCGTAAATAAAATAGGGGACCGAGAACCCATGCACTAGAACGACCACTTCGCTTGATTCGTTCCCGCCAAGTTCGTAATGAGTGATGCCGTTGGGAAGTTGAACGAATGCACCGCCCGCTGACTTGCGGGCTTCGTCATTCAATTCTTTCGTTTCGTCACGCATGATAATAATGCTCCGAACGCCGTCCTCGGCGTTCGGTCAATCCGCCGAGGACGGTGGATTTGAGCAATTTAGATTTTTCCCAACGCGCGCAAAACACGTTCGGGCGTAAATGGAAATTCATCGATCCATACACCGACCGCATCATGGATTGCCGCGGCGATCGCAGGCGCAACCGTGAGATAGGGCAGTTCGCCAACACCACGCGCACCCCAGGGTCCGTTCGGGTCGGGCACTTCCACGATGACGGTTTCCACTTTTTCTGGAATATCCAAAATGGTGGGGATGAGATACGTGCTGAGTTGATCGGTGAGCACGCGCCCGTCTTTTGTTTTGTAATCTTCGAGCACGGCATAGCCCTGCGCCTGCACCACCGCGCCCTCCACTTGACCTTCCACCAACGCTGGGTTGATCGCCTGCCCGACATCATCGGCAGAGACCACGCGTATCACACGCACGTGCCCGGTCTCAGTGTCCACTTCAACTTCGATGGCTTGAGCGACGAAGGCATAGGCAAAGTTAGGTCGGGAGAATCCGGTCTCATGATCGAACTCGGTTGTGCGCGGCGCCAGATATTTGAATTCACCGATGGCGGGACGTTCTTCTGCCTCCCACTTTTTTAGAGCAACTTCCGCCGCACCTTTGATAGAATTGCCCGCCATGAAGGTCATGCGTGAAGCAGAGACTGAACCGGAGTTGCCCATTGTTGCTGAGTCAGAAGTTACGATCTGCACCTTCTCGAACAGCACACCGACAGCCTCTGCCGCCATTTGCACCATCACCGTATGGGTGCCCTGACCAACTTCCGCGCCCGCGTGGTGCAAGATAACTTTCTCGATCTCGGTATTCCCGTGGATCTCGATCTTTGCCCAGCAATTTTCCTGATATCCAAAAGAGAAGCCGATATTTTTGAAGCCTGCCGCGAAGCCATGACCGCGGACGATTGACCGCGGACCGCTACTCGCAGGGTCGATATTCGGCGGTCGGCGGTCGTTTTTTGTGACCCAACCAAACTTTTGAGATGCTGCCTCAATACACTTCGTTACCGTTACTGGACTTGGCGATGAAGTTCCAACGCCCAGCGTGTCGCCGTCTTTCAAGGCATTCTTCAGGCGGATCTCAACCGGATCCATGCCAAGTTTCTCGGCGAGCTTATCCATTTGCATTTCAGCCATGAACAAAGCCTGCGGCGCACCGAAGCCACGGAACGCTGCGCCGGGGACGTTGTTGGTATACACACCATAAACATCAGTCTTTACATTGGGAATAAAATACGGACCGGTCGAAGTGATGGCTGAATTGCCCAGCACTTTGTTCGACGTGTACATGTACGCGCCCGCATCGCCGATGATTTCATTCTCGATGGCGATCAACTTGCCATCTTTCGTTGCGCCCCATTTCGCGCGCAAAACCACGGCGTGTCGTTTGCCGTGCCCGATCATCGATTCTTGCCGCGACCAAACGATCTTCACCGGTCTTTGCAGTTTCCATGTAGCGAGCGCCAGCACGATCTGCACAGACATGTCTTCCCGTCCGCCAAACGCGCCGCCAATGGCAGGGTAGATCACACGGATACTGTCATTCGGCATGTTGAGGGAATGCGCGATCTGTTCCTGGTCTTCATGCATCCATTGACCGCCGCACTGGATCGTTATGCGTCCTGCTTCGTCAATGTATGCCAAGCCCGCTTCGGGTTGTAGATAGGCATGTTCCTGTACGGGTGTACGATATTCACTTTCAACGATCACGTCTGCTTTAGCAAAACCATCATTCACAGCCCCTTTGCGGATTTTGTAATGAACGCAAATATTTGAATCGCCGATATGTTCATGGACGCGCGGCGCGTCCGGTTTCATTCCCTCAATCGGGTCGCTGACGATGAGCAGGTCCTCATACTCAACTTGGATCAATTTCACTGCCGCCGCGGCTTGCGCTTCAGTCTTTGCAACCACCGCCGCAACTTGATCCCCAACGAATCGGACAATATCCGTGCCGGGTTTCTCTTTTTTCGCAGAGCGAGAAAGTGTGAGCGAAGAATTGGGACCACATAAAACAGGTTGATCCTGCCATTGCAAACCGTACTCGTTGACCGGCACATCCTTTGCGGTATACACAGCCACTACGCCCGGCGCAGCCTCAGCCGCGTTGGTCTTGAGCCACTTAACACGCGCATGTGGACGCCCCGCGAACAGGAGCTTCATGTGCAACATACCCTGCATGGCTAGATCGCCAGAATAGGGCGTTGTGCCGGTCACTTTACCGCGTGCATCCACGCGGGGGAGGGACTGTCCGATGATGGTGTGTGTGGTCATGGTAGAAAATAATTAGCGGGTGTATTTCTTGGTCTTGACCCGTGGCGGCGGGACATCAGTCGGTCCATATTTGGAAGGTCCGAACATCGAATAGATGTATCCATACACGATCGCCATGAAACCACCGATGATCATGGTGATGGCAAGTGCAAAGATCAAGTTGGCGCTCAAGTTGTTTTGGTTTCGAAGAAAATTTACGGTTGCAGAGAGATACGGTGATTGAAGAAAAAATGCCGGGATATTAGGCGCGCCAAGTAAATTTGGAGGAATGAGCGAAGTTCCCGGCAGACCCTTCTTTATCCAATAATCTGCGATCCCATACGAAAGCAGCGGCACGATCACCATGGTGATACAACCCATGCCGCGCACCAGGGGCGGGACCTGATTGCGCACAATCGGAGCCTGCCGTCTTGAGTTGGTACTATGTTTACCCATATTTCACCTCTGATCTGATTTTGTTTGCGTCTTCGATCGCTTGCACGATCTTATAATAACCCGTACAGCGGCATAGATTACCGGTGAGCGCCTGTTCGATATCGTTGTGCGTCGGTTTTTCTTTTTCTTCCAACAACTTCACAGCCGACATAATAAAGCCAGGTGTGCAATATCCGCACTGCACCGCGCCATGTTTTATGAATGCTTCCTGCACGGGGTGAAGCTTTTCCCTCACCCCTAGCCCCTCTCCCTCAGGGAGAGGGGGATGCAGTCCTTCGATCGTGACGATCTCCGCACCATGCGCGCGCGGGGCGGGGACAAGACATGCCATCACGGCTTTGCCATCCAGGAAGATCGTACATGCGCCGCATTCACCTTCTGCGCAGCCTTCTTTTGTGCCGATCAAATTTCCATCTTCACGCAAAAGCCGCAGTAATATTTTATCGTGCCCGCTTTTGAATGAATATTTCTTGCCGTTGATAATTGTTTCAATTGGATTTGCCGGAGACTCGTGCCGCTTCTGCATTCCGCTTTCTGATTTCTGGACTCCCCACAACAACACCGCCTCAGACGGCATCCCAGCCTGTTCACTTCGACCGTGCTCAGTGCCAGCCTCACCCTTGAGCATTGACCTTAACCCACGCAGAGTACAGACTCGTACCATCTCGCGGCGATACGCGGCACTTCCGCGAATATCATCGATGGGCTTGCTGGCGTTCATGGTCAAGCGCGCGGCTTCCTCCATAACCTCATTCGATAATTTCTTGCCCTCGAGATATTGCTCCGCTTCAGTTGCGTGGATGATCGTGGGGGTGACAGCTCCCAGTGCGATCGAGGCAGATCGGACGGTATCAGTTTCGATGGTTAGAATGATCGCTACGTTGACGAGTGAAATGGCTTGGGCGCGGCGCAAGGCTAATTTGATGAACGTCCCGCGCTGTGTGGAGGTCAACGCCGGGAAGAAAATATCCACAAGCATTTCAGCGGGTTGCAGCACCGTTTTGCGGACGCCGGTATAAAAATCCTGCAGCGGAATTTTGCGCGTGCCGTTCAGCGATTGCAATGTGACCGATGCGCCCAACGCGATCAACGGTGTGATCGTATCGTTGGCGGGCGAGGCGGTGATGAGATTGCCCGCGACCGTGCCGCGATTGCGGATTTGCGGCGCGCCGACTTCCCATGCTGCGCGAGCCAGGGGATAGGCGCGTTCACGAATTAATTTTGATGCAACGCAATGATTGTGGGTGACCAGTGCGCCAAGATGAATGTTGTTATCTTCATCGAGAGTGATCTGGTCGAGATCTGGAATACGCGATACGTCAATTAAAGTGTCGACCCCTTTGCGGACGCCGCGTTCGAGTTCGAGAATAAGATCCGTTCCGCCTGCGACAATACGCGCACGGTCCCCTTTATCGTTTAAAGTTTGCAGGGCTTCTTCAATGGAAGTTGCGTTGAGGTATGCGTGCCACATATGCGTCTTATGTCATCGCGAGGGCGATAGCCCGAAGCAATCTCCGTCATGAGGCGGGGATTGCTTCGTCGCAACGAACGCTCCTCGCAATGACATGGCTACTTTTATTTCGACCCGGTCACAACTTCAGACCGCTTTTCATACGTTTCCACCGCCAGCCGTGCGAGCGCAACGATATTGCGGATCGCGGCGGGCAATGCGGCTTCATCGCTCAGGCTTGCTTCCACGTTATCCACGCCGCGCCCGACCTGTTCGGCGAGATCGAAGAACGCGGCATCGAATTGATAGATGGCTGTGAGTTCCTTTTCGTTGATCTTGACGGCATCGAACAGACCGGAGTAGCCGCGCGGGGCGGTGCTGAGTTTATCGATGAAGGTGCGGAGCTTGATCGCGGCTTTTTCCATATCATCTACATAGGCGATCATGCCGTTGCTGACGAGATCGCTTTGCAGTTGCGAGACGCGCTTCCATTGTTCTTCGAAGCGGCGTGCCACGGTATCGCGCAATACTTTATCGGCATCCCGCCGGTTTTCGCGTTCGACGTATCCGCCAAAGCCCGGGATGTAGGATGCCAGCTTACGAAGTGGGTCTTGCTGGCTAGTTACTTTCTGAAAGAAATCGTCCATTGGAGCCTCCTGCAGAGATATACGAGTTCAAGTGGAATTAAGTCGCACTCCCATTATAGTCGTACTTTCTGGTTATAATCAAGAAAAGAATATTGCTAGGTGTCACTCTGAGGGAGCGTTCGTTGCGACCGAAGAGTCTCGAATTTAGGCAGTAGAGACCCTTCGCGGAGTTTGTCCTGACGGTTCGTCTTTCGCTCACCGTGTCGAAGGGCTCAGGGTGACATATTCTACTTATCAAACTTCTCTCACCGAGAGTAAGAATTCAAACAGCTCGACACGCGCAAGGCGCGCAGTGCGGCGCAAGGAGAAATGGAATGACGACTGATATTCAATCCCTGTTAGGAGACAAAGCAGAATCACTGCTTGGTTTCAATTCACCCAAAATTTCCAAGGAGCGTTTACACCTGCCCGGTCCGAATTTTTTGGATGATGTTTTCATTAACACTGATCGTAACAATCGCGTGCTCAATAACCTGGCATCCATGTACAACCACGGACGGCTCTCAGGCACCGGCTATCTTTCCATCCTGCCGGTGGATCAGGGCATCGAACATTCGGGCGGCGCGAGCTTTGCGAAGAACCCAGATTATTTTGACCCGGAAAATATTATCAAGCTCGCCATCGAAGGCGGATGCAATGCTGTCGCCTCCACGTTTGGTGTGTTGGGGGTTATGGCGCGCAAGTACGCGCACAAGATCCCGTTCATAGTCAAGATCAATCACAACGAACTGTTGACCTACCCGAACAACTTTGAGCAAATTCTATTTGGGACAGTCAAACAAGCCGCGGATATGGGTGCGGCGGCGATCGGCGCGACGATCTATTTCGGTTCGGATGATTCGCACCGTGAGTTGATCGAGATCGCCCAAGCCTTTGCTCATGCGCATGAATTGGGCATGGGCACCGTCTTGTGGTGCTACGTCCGCAATGCGGCGTTCAAAAAAGACAAGGACTATCACGTCTCTGCCGATCTCACCGGTCAGGCGAATCATCTCGGTGTGACGATCCAAGCGGACATCATCAAGCAGAAGCTCCCTGAAAACAACGGCGGTTTCCTGGCTTTGAATACCGGTGATAGCTCCTACGGCAAACTGGACAAGCGTATGTACAGCGAATTAGCCAGCGACCATCCGATCGATCTCTGCCGTTATCAAGTGGCTAACTGTTACATGGGCCGCATCGGACTCATCAACAGCGGCGGCGCCTCGGGCGCAAACGATTTTGGCGATGCAGCGGCAACCGCCGTCATCAACAAGCGCGCCGGTGGACAAGGTCTCATTTCGGGACGTAAAGCCTTCCAGCGCCCAATGGCGGAAGGTGTGCAGATTTTGAATACGATTCAGGATGTGTACTTGGATCAGAGCATTGCGGTTGCATAGATTGTGAATAGAAAAGAAGCGCTGTCGATGAGATGGCGCTTCTTTTATTATCAAAGACCATCTCGGCTCAGCGAGTGTGGTAACAGAACCCCCTCTGTCCTATCGGACATCTCCCCCAAATCCACAAGAAATATTTTGGATAATTATTCCTAGTTTCCATTGTGGATTTGGGGGAGAACCCCTCGAAAGTCGCGACGGAGAGTCGTTAGAGGGGATTGATCCCTATGGCACGGCGCGCCTTATCATTGGAAGTATCTATACCGATAAGCTGTTCACTGGTCAACGCGAGATGGACGGTGCAATGATAGAATCGTTCCATGTCCCAATCTGACCAGGGCGTAACGAAAGATAGGTATACCGTCATCCCCCGCACGGCGATCTTTTTGCGGCGCGGCGACTCGTACCTGCTCCTCAAAGGCGCGCCGACGAAACGTTTGTGGGCGAACAAGTACAACGGACTCGGCGGTCATGTGGAAAGAGGGGAGGATGTGCTTACTGCCGCGAAACGCGAGTTGCTTGAAGAAGCCGGTCTAACTGCTGACCTCTGGCTGTGCGGCACGTTGATCGTCGATGCAGGTGATGCGAACGCAGGTATCTGTTTATATTTCTTTAGCAGGGAATGCTTGGATGGAGAACCCATCGCTTCAGAAGAAGGTTTGGCAGAATGGATTCCATTTGAGAAAATCGGTGAAGTGCCAGTGGTGGAAGATCTGCCAGTGTTGTTAGGGAGAATCCATACAATGAGGCGCGGCGATCCGCCCTTTAGTGCGCGGTCATATTACGATGCAGAAGGCAAGTTGGTTGTAGAGTTTGGGGAATGAAAAGTCTCTGTCACCCTGAGCCCTTCGACAAGCTCAGGACAAACTCCGCGAAGGGTCTCTACTCCGAGAGCACAAGACTCTCACCTGCACTTGCGTGCTGGTGCAAGTGTCGGTCGCAACGAACGCTCCCTCAGAGTGACATAACGTTTTGAGGCATTACTTCCACTTCTTAAGTGTCATCGTGAACGTACTGCCCTTGCCAGCCTCACTGGCTACATCCAACCGACCATGATGCTGCTCGATGACCTGACGTGTGATGGCGAGTCCCAGCCCGACACCGCCGAAGAGGTCGTCTTCATGTTTTTCAAGGTGATAGAAACGATTAAAGATGCGGGGCATGTTTTCCTTGGCGATGCCAATACCGTGATCTTCCACCGCAACCAGGATATCCTCATCTTTTTCGCTGAGCTGTATTTCCACGCCGCCGCCTTTGGGGCTGAACTTTATGGCGTTATCCACCAATGCCATCAGCGCACGCTCAAGCGACTTTGGATCTCCTGAAACCGGAGACAGGTTCGGGCTGGGCGTGAAGCGCAAGTCCACACCGAGTTTGGCGGCAATCTCTGCATATTTCTCGATCACATGTTGAGCCATCTCGCCCATATCCACATCCTGAAATTCAGATAGGACCAGGTCCATCTCTTGCAGGAAAAGAATATCGTTGACGAGGATGGTGATGCGCTGGACGTTGCGCGCCACCGCATCAACCCCCGCTGTAACCTGTTCGCCGCTTACGATGCCTCTTTGCAGCATCTGGAGATAGCCGCTTGCCACCATCAGCGGCGTGCGTAGTTCGTGCGCAATGTTGGTCAGGAATTCGTGGCGTGCCAGATCTTGCTCGGCAAGTTGCTGATACGCATCGGCAAGTTCGCTGGCGCGCATACGCAGATCTTCGACTGCCATTTGATCGTTGGAGCGCAAGCGGTTGCTGATCTGGCTGACCATTGCCATGGCAATGCTGCTGCTATTGTGCAGCACCCGATCAAAGGCGGCTTTATCCAATTCGAGGGTGGTCAGGGCAGATTTTGCTGTAACGGTTGCAGCGCGCGGCGCGTTGTGGATCAGCGCCATCTCGCCGAAGAAATCTCCAGGTGCGAGTGTGGTCAACAGGCGGGATTCGTTGTTGTTGATATTCTTTGTGACCTCAGCCTCGCCCTCCAGGATCATATAGAAACGATCGGCGGTCGCATTTTCGCGGCACAAGATCGACCCAGGCGCATACGTGCGTACCTGACTATGGGCGATCAACTCTTCGATCTCGTCCGGTTTAATACCCGGAAAAGCGCGCGGGATGATTTTGGCTGGGGCTCGACGTGTGGTCATGGATGTGAAACCTCGATTGCAGATTGGCTGATAGTAGCATGCAGATCAACGGGTAGTAATTCATCCGTGGTCTAATAAGGAATTGCAAGAATTATACGGTGAATTTTGAAATTGTGTCTTGCAGGTTCTGTGTAAAACCCAAACCCTCAAAGACGTTCATGACTGTATAATCCAGATTATGAAAATAAAACTTTCAATACTACTTGTGTTATCGCTAGCCTTGTTGGTAGCTTGCGCCAGCACCCCGGCTGTTGACACACCGACCGCCTTGCCGCCTACCCCCACTATGACGTTAATCCCAACTACATCAGATCTGCCTACGCAGGTTCCGACAACGATCTCTTCATCAACTGCCACGCCTAAGCCGTTGGTCCCTGATTTTGACCATATCGTGATCGTCATGTTCGAGAACAATGAGTTCGGCTCGGTGATCGGCAATTCGTTGATGCCCAACTACAACAAACTCGCTGGCGAATATACATTGCTCACACAATTTTATGCGGTCACGCATCCCAGCCTGCCGAATTACATTGCATTGATGGGCGGCGACACATTCGACATCACTACCAATTGCCATGATTGTTTTGTGAATTCACCCAGCCTGCCCGATCTCATCGAAGCCAGCGGGCGCACCTGGAAGACCTATCAGGAAGATATGCCGAAGCCTTGTTATGTCGGCGATACACATATTTATGTACAGAAACATAACCCGTTTATTTACTTTAACCCGATCCGTCTGGACACAGCCCGCTGTGAACACTCGATCGTCCCGCTCTCCGCGCTTCAAACGGACATTGAAACTGCTACGCTTCCGAATTTCATTTTCATCACACCCAACCTCTGCAACGATGCCCACGATTGTTCACTCGATGTAACCGATGGCTGGATGACAAGCCTGCTGAGTCAACTGATCCCCGCGCTTGATAAAGAAGGCTCAAACTATCTGGTTGTGCTGGCATGGGATGAAGGGCAGGGGAAGCACTCTTGCTGCGGTCTGCCACTCGAAGCTGGCGGACGTGTACCCATCGTTTTATATTCCCCCCTCGTCAAAAACGGATTTGAAGACAACACTCCCTATACCCATTATTCTTTACTGAAAACCATCTCTGAAGCTTGGGGCTTGCCCTATCTCGGTCACGCCGCGGATGCTAACAACGTGCTCATTACCGCGCCGTGGAAATAATTTAACGATCGTCATTGCGAGCCGCATTCTTTGCGGCGAAGCAATCTCCAGCTCAGCTGGGAGATTATTTTAGTGACTCATTCAGAGCTAGCTTTTCTTTCATAAAACACCAGCAGTGTCGTTCCGTATTTGCGTTGTTCGAACTCCTCAAGATTTCTCAAGGTGACTGCCGATCTTCGATACTCGCTGGGCGCGATCTGCACGACCACCCAGGCATCTTCTGCGAGCCACCCCATGTTGTCATCCACCAGTTCCAACGCGTTGACCCACATCTCCTTGAATTGCGGCGGCGCGATATAAATATATTCAAATTGTTTATCCGGCGTTTGGGCGAGATAAATAAACGCATCTGCACGGCGGATCTCGGCTTGCGCTTTGAATCCGCAATGCTCCACATTGGAGTTGATGGTTTCGATCGGCGCACGGTTCATATCTGAAAAACGTACGAACGCCGCGCCGCGGCTCAACGCCTCAATGCCCACCGCACCCGTCCCTGCAAACAAATCCCACCAGTTCGAGTCGATCACATCTCCGGCAAGGATATTGAACAATGCTTCTTTCGCGCGGTCTGTGATCGGGCGGGTGGTGTCTCCATCCACAGATTTTAGTTTTCGACCTCGGGCTGTCCCTGATATAACTCGTAAGCTCATTCGACACTCTTTCTAGCCGCAAGGATATTTCCGTGCGACGCAATAATTGGGACGACGCAGCCTGCGCCCAGCATAAAACGTTTACCGCCCGTTTGCTGGATGGCATCCGCCGCTTCTTTCTGGACTTCGATCTGATTCTGGTAAACCAGCGTAGCCTGTCTCAAGCCTCCGCATACCACCCCTGCAAAAAGCTGCTGTGCCTCCGCAAGTGATGGATGCGTTTCGCGATCATGCCAGTTCACAATGGGGAAGTGCAGATCGGATAACAATGAAAAATAAACGTCGCGTCCATGCAGGTGGAGTAAATTGCAGAACAAATCCTGAGCCGGTTCAAGGACATTCAAATCGCCTGGCAAACCAAATGTTTCATATTCATGCTGGGTCAATAAACTCGCCTGCGCATGTTGGACCGCATAGAAGACGCCATCGATACCGGTCTGCATGCAAGCCTCAACGAAGCGTTTGGTAGTTTCAGTGATCGTTGCGAGTCCCCTCATTACCGCTTCCGGGTGCAATCGTAGATGTGCGAGCAATGTTTCATTGCCAGCTAAATTCTTGGCTTGCGACAGTGGATTGAAGATCGTTTGCAGAAGCGGCGTGTCCGGTCCCAGTTCTGCGCGGATCATGCGCAGACACTCCAATTGCCCCGCAAGTTGTGGAGCGGATGGACTCAGCACCGGTAAATGTTCCCAATCACTAGGCTTCTGGATGACACGTTTGGTATAACGCCTTGTGCCTTCCGTGTCGCCGTGCCATTCATCTTCTACACCCCAATCACGGACGCAAAATGAAGATGCCGGTGTCACTTTGACAAGATCAAAATCATAGGTCTGCTGAAAATTGAGGGTCGCTTGGGCAAGCGTCCCCGGCGCTTGATCGTCCACCGGAAAATGCCGCCACAACGCAACGGGCGGGCGGTCAGTGATTTCGCCTTGAATACAGGCTTGGATCCGTTCTTTATGTGTCGTCATGGAATTTGCCTCACACTACAACGCGAAAAATAAATAACCGATCAATATATTGACGGCTAAAAACATAGTGTCAGATTTTCACCAAGGTTCTTGAGTGGAATTCATAATAACGAATTGCCGACAATATCAAACGCACGAATGACAGCCGAGGCACTCGGCGTGTTTGGATATTCATTTGCGAACAGTGTCCAGACCATCGAGTCGCTGGGTTGATCATGCGCCCATCCAAGACGGCGGCGTGTGGCTTCGTGGGTATATCCAAGTTTGCGCGGCACGCTGGCGCTGGCAAGGTTCTCAACTGAGCAATGGATCTCCATGCGGTCAACATGATAGATTTCAAAAGCGACCTTGGTCAATGCCGCGCTTGATTCTGTGATCAAACCCTGGTTGATGAAATCCTTGTGCAGCCAGTAACCGATCTCAAGAGCGTTGTCTTTCAAGCGCGTGTGTAAACCAGTCCCGCCCAAGGCGCGCGATTCATCTTTGTTGAAAATTCCATATACATAATCTTCACCGCGATCGAACAGACTGCGGAAGCGGCGCGTGAGTTCAACTTTTTGTTCCACGGTTTGGGGCTCGTTTGCCGCCCAGGGCATGAAAGGCAGCAGGTGCTCTTTGCTTGCCGCGGCTGCCGCTTGAATTAACGTAGCGTCTTTTGGGTCCCAACATCGGACGACCAGCCGTTCCGTTTCGATGCGATAAACAGGTTTTGTTATAACGAGCGCACTCATTTTTTCTTTGCCAGTTTCTTTTTGGGAGGCGATTTCTTGTTAGTCTGTTTATTGCCAACACTTTTCAAAAGATTGGTTAATTCTTTTTCTTCACCGATCTGCCCCTCAAAATATTCGTTCATGAATAACGAGCGGCGTAGCCGTAAAGCCATCGGCGCAACGGCTTTCAGATCATCCATGCTCACCTCTTCGCGGCCATCGGCGGCGGCATATGCGCGCGCTGATTCAAACCAGGTGATCTCAGCTCGCAGCGAATCGATGCCGAGTTTTTGTACCAACGCAATGGCGGGATTAGCGATATGGTCTGGCATGACAACTTTCTTGACGCGTTCACGCGCATTGCGAATTTCGGACGCGGCCGCTTCCATCTCAGCCGAAAACTGTCCCACCATCTGACGCGGATTCGTCACGTATGCTTGTACCCTGCGGTAGGCTTCCAGTCTTTCCGATATATCTTCCAACCCGCGCACGATCACACGTAATCCAAAGCGATCCAAAATTTGCGGGCGCAGGCGGCCCTCTTCAGGATTCATCGAGCCGATCAACACAAAGCGCGAACGATAGGTCGCCGCAAGATGACCACGGCGGACGGTGTACGAACCTTGCGCGGCGGCATCCAAAATGGAATCCATCACGTCATCGCTGAGCAGGTTGATCTCATCAATATACAATAAGTTGCGGTCGGCTTGCGCCAAAATCCCGCGGCGGATGCGCATCCGTTCATGGAGGGCGGCGCGTTCGTCAATGCCGCCGACCACGTCGTCGATCCGCGCATTCAACGGCAACTCGATCAAACGGACTTGATCCGCTGAAGTCAGCGGAATGCCCTCGCCGTATTTCTTGGCGCAATCGGGGCAGACCGCATCAATGCCGCCAGCTTCTATATCTTCGGGCAGACAACCATAAGGACAATTGCTGCGTTCCACGAGAGGCAATAGATTCAGCAGACTGCGGACTGCGGTGGTTTTGGCGGTGCCGCGTGGACCTACCAATAAGATCCCACCGATGTTGGGGTTGATCAATCCGAGTAACAGCGCCAATTTCATTTCGTATTGACCCACGATCGCTAAATACGGGAATGGCACGTTTTCTGTGACGCGTCCTTCCTCAGGAGCCATGGGCGGTAGCGATTTACCGGCAACAAAATCTACCAATTCACGCAAACTGTGGATGGAATGTGCCACACGTTCTTTCGGCTGGGATTGGGGTTCGGCTTGAACTTCGGGTTGGGTCAGCTCGGGCTCGGTCATTTCTGCTTTAACCTTCGTTGTTGTCTTTCTTTTGCCTGCTCAAATTTACGTTTCTCGTCTTCAGTCTCTGGTCGCAAGGGCGGGACGAGGGTGGGCTTGCCTTCGTCATCCAACGCGACATAGACGAGATAGGCTGTGTTCGTATGGAACTGTTCGCCAGTGATTGGGTTTTCAGCCAGCACTTGCACTTCTGCTTCCAGGGATGTGCGCCCGGTATAGGTCACTTCGGCGTTGAGAATGATGAGGTCTCCGATGCGGATGGGCTGACGAAAGGTCATGGAGTCGATTGCCACGGTAACGACTTTGCGTTGTGCATGGCGCATACAAGCCAGGGCACCGGCCTCGTCTACCAGTTTCATGATCCAGCCGCCATGCACATTGCCAAGCAGGTTGGCATGTTCGGGATGCATAAGTTGGGAAAGTGTCACACGCGAGGCGCGCACGGGTTTGTCTTGAAGGATGTCGGTCATTTCTAATAAATCTCGCTTTAATTTAACTCATCTTACACAGAACGTCCCGAAGGTTCTCTTGAAAAATCTTGTTAAGCCAGTCAAACCTTTGGGATGGGGTATTCATACTTAATCCATGTCTTGACGAAATTCGCCGCTGTCGAAGCTGTGTAATAGCTCAGGCTCATCCTGCAATATGTCAATGAGACTGTACGGGAGATCTTGCATGAGCGGCGCCAGCGGGATTGACGCTGGTGCGGCGAGCTTTCCGGGCTTTGGCGGGGGTTTCAGCCGCGGCTTCTTGTCATCCTCAGAGCGTTTGCGGACGATGCGGGCATCATCAGTGAGCATGCCCACATAATAACCGAGCACGGAATACACTTCACGCTTGGGGGTTGCCCACCCGGTCCATTCGCCGCTCCGGTTGAAAATGTAGGGAAAGGCTAAAAAAGCCTCGGCTTCGCCTCGCGATGTATAAATGGGGATAATGCGATGTTGGGGTTGTTGAGTTGTCATGGGTACCCTTGTAACTTTAGTCTACATCATTATACGTCCAATAACGGTTAATGAAGAAATTCCAAATCATGACAATGCCAATGGCTAGAACCAGGGTAGCGTTTCTTGCCAGGAACTCTGAAGTTGCCATAGATAACTGACCGGCATTCTCAAATATGCTAGCCATTAAAGGTTCTACAAAATGAAGAGTAGGTATGCGGATGGCAATGCCGATCGAGTTCACCAAAAAGAACATTCCCAGCTGATGCATCAGTGGACGCGACCGCGAATCGGGATATGTCCAATAGCGGTTGAGAATGAAATTACTGAAGACTGCACAGATGAAAGATATACTGCCTGCGTAAACAAGGGGCATATCCAACAAGTGTGTTAATAGATTTGCAATTCCTATGTCAACCACCGAGCCGATCGCGCCAACGGCGGCAAATTTAAAAAAACGTATGCGTTCTTTTTGTTCTGTCAGGATCATTCAAGTCCCAGCTTCTTTCTAAAATAAGGGATGGTCTTATGTAAGCCTTCCTCTAGACCGACTTTGGGTTCCCATTTTAAGATATTGCGTGCGCGGGTAATATCGGGTCGGCGTTGCTGCGGATCGCGGACACTGCGCGCATCTTTGACAAATGTGATGCCGGCACTGTTTTTGATGAGTTGATTGATCGCAATAGCAAATTGTAATATGGTCATCTCGTGTTGATTGCCGATATTGACTGGCAAGTGCTCATCAGAGTAGAGCAATGCAACAATGCCTTCGACCAGATCATCCACAAAGCAGAAGGAACGCGTCTGACCGCCGTCGCCATAAACCGTCAGTGGCTGACCAAGCAAGGCTTGTTTAAGCAGATTAGGCAGGGCGCGACCGTCTTCCAAATCCATGCGCGGACCATAGGTATTGAAAATGCGGACGATACGCGTGTCTACATTGTGGTAGCGGTGGTATGCCATTGTCAAAGACTCGGCAAAACGTTTGGCTTCATCGTAGACCGCGCGGGGACCGACTGGATCCACGTTGCCGGAGTAATCCTCAGTTTGAGGATGTACGAGCGGATCGCCATAGATCTCGCTGGTAGATGCGATCAAGAAGCGCGCATTATTAACCTTGGCAACACCCAGGCAGTTATGCGTGCCCAGCGCGCCGGCTTTCATGGTTTGAATGGGCAGGTTGAAATAACCTGAAGGCGAGAGCGGGTTGGGGCTGGCAGGCGAAGCGAAGTGCATGACTGCGTCAACCTTACCGCGCACGAAAATAAAATTGGAGACATCGTGTTTTTGAAATGAGAATTTTTCATTCCCCATCAAGTGGGCAATATTATCCGGGTTGCCCGTGATGAAATTATCTAACCCGATGACTTCGTGGCCTTCTTTTAGTAAACGGTCGCATAAATGTGAGCCGAGAAACCCGGCCGCCCCAGTGATCAAAATACGCATATGATTTCCTTTATAAATGTATTCGCGCTGAGCGGAGCGCAGTCGAAGCGCAATGACCTGCCTAGTGCGTTGATAACTACTTCCAATCAAGCCGTGTGACCAGCCCATCGCCGGTAACTTGATAGGCTTGGCTGTTGCCGCTATCCACCAGCCACAAATTGCCCTGATAGATGACTGCTATAAAATCACCGCTCTGCCCGGAAATGGATTCAGGTGACCAGGCGGGAGTCTGCGGTTCGAGACCGGGCGCATCATTCGCAGGGAAGATGGTCCGGCGATTTGATCCATCGCGATCCATCACGACGATGCGGTAACGGCTGGTTTCGCTTTGTTCCGGGAAGATGGCTTGCAGGTACGCTACCTGATACGGACGTTCACTTGAGCTTGATTGTATCGAAGAAACGGACGGATAGGCAAACATTCCCGTTAATTCCGCGATTTGTATCGTGGCATCATTTGAAAATGACGTGGCGCCCATATCAAAGAACGGCGAATCTTCTTCGCTCACCAAACTGGGCGGCGGGGCGTGTGTGATGTAGAAAAGCGTCTTGCCATCTGCGCCCCAGGCAATGGACGGGAGCCAAGCCCAGTCGCTGTGCGTGTTGAAGGGTGTGATATTGATCAAAAGTTTAAGCGTTTTGCCGTCGAGATCAACAGTTCCGATGCCATCAGGGCGGGCGTAAGCCAGACGACCATCTGTCGAAAAAGCGAAGGTCATACCCCACCAACCATAGACGCCGCCGCTGTTGGCTTCAAGGATCTTGCGTTTCTCGCCGGTTGTGATGCTGGCACGCTGCAAGTCATTGTTTGCCTGCCAACCCGGCGCAGTACTTCTAGGTTCAACAGTGGAGTATGCAAATGAGTTGGTGTTTGGGATCCAATCTGCAAAATGGACAACGTTCACGATGCCGGTGTTGAATGGTTTGCCGCCATTCGTGCGCACGCCCCAGAGTTGATTGATCTCCTGATCGGCAGGCTTGGTGGATTTGCGGGTGAAGATCAGATAATT
>JAYUGV010000164.1:0-4414 GCA_043767565.1 Anaerolineales bacterium | reverse complement strand
AATTCATAAGGATATTTTACTCGTGTTTGACATGTCATTGCGAGCAAACGGAGTGAGCGAAGCATGGCTTTCTCAAAATCCATTTATGTCGCTCTGAGGGAGCGTGCTCTCCGCGACCGAAGAGTCTCTTTTGCCGTCGTAGAGACCCTTCGCTCCGCTCAGGGCGACATACTTTTGTTTTGTCAAGCTACTTTGAGAAAGCCATAGTGAGTGAAGCAATTTCCTGCTTTCATTACAACAGGAGATTGCTTCGGGCTGGCGCCCTCGCAATGACGGGAGGTTACGGTACTTCATAAATGGTGACAATGCCCTGCTGAAAAACAGGTTTCAAAAAGAGATTGAACTTCTCTTCACTGACGCGATAGGTGGAGCGTTCGAGATTACCGATATAGATATAACGAATATGGTATTTCTCAATAATGCCTTGCGCGGTGGTCCAATCGGGCGTGGAATAGAGAGTTTCAATATCCTGTGCGCGCGAACCCTGCAAGGCATAGTCACGCCATTGACCTTCGTGATTGCCCCAGCCCAACACGGTCGGCAAGCCGGTGTAGATCGAGATACGTGCGTACGCGGAATATGCGCCGCCCACCGCCTCGGCAATGACTCCATCCGGCGCGGAACGCAGAAATAGCATCGCCGCGGCTTCATCGGGATTCTCGCGCTGCACACGGTCAAAGTCATCAAGAGTGTAATCAAACGGCGGGTTGAAGTTATTAGTCTTGGTGAGGAAACCGAACATGGGATATGCCAAGCCCACGACCAACACCATGACAAAGATAACGCTGAAGATGCCGTTCGCAAGTCCGCGCTTCACGCTCCCAAAAGAACGCTGGGACGTTGTGAGCGGAGGGTCGAATGCTGTTTGAGACCCGTAGCGATGTCCTGAGCCTGTCGAAGGGTCGAAGCGGCGGAGCAGAACCACCGTCCCGTAGGCGGAGGCGAGACTCAAAACGATCCACGCTTGATAATAGAATTTGAAGACCGTGTTGATGCGATATCCAAAATTGTCGCTGAGATAAACGAAGTCTGGACCGATGATGAGGAGCGAACCGAGGGTGATGAGAAGAAGAGTAAAGACCGTCGACGGTTGACCGCTGACCGTGCCCTCACCCTCCGCCCTCTCCCGTTGGAGAGGGGACTCGGTCGGCGGTCGGCGGTCGGCAAACAGGAATGCCAATGCCGGTATCAACAATGCCAGCATAGTAAGTAACCCACCAATATACGCCAGCCTGCGAGTCATGCTGGCAGCAATAAATCCACTCACGCTCAAGCCTTGCGATGCGATTATGGGGTTGATCTGATCGGGCTTCAACTTCAGACCGAGAAAGCCAAGTATGAACATGACAACCAGCAACACAACGATAAGACCCAACGCGGTAAGAATCCCAGCGCGCCAGTTGGCGGTTTGATTTTTTGACAGATGAAGCAAATATGCAAACAGCGAAATGAACAACGTGCCCCACATCACCCACAACTGCGCGCCGCGCGTGACGAACATAAAGTTGGGCACAAGCCCGCCCGCCTGCGAATCGAATCCGATAAAGAACGGCAGGTACAGGATGTACGCTGTGATCATCACCGGCACGCCCAACAGCAGGACATCTTCGATTCTTTCCCAGCCCCAACCTGATTCTTTGACTTGAGCCAACGCGTAGCTGAAAACGATCAATGCGCCCGCGATGAGAATATCCCAAGTGTTGAGGAAGGCAAGTCCGCCGAGCATTAATGCACTGACTACGAATCCGGTTTTGCTAATTTTCAATTCGCCGAAGTACAGGTCAATGCTTCCGCGCCAGCCGCCGAGGAAAATATTCAACGCCATAGCAACTGCCAGCAACACGAACGGCATCGCCAACACATGCGGATGCAAGTCACCGAGAATGAAAGAGAACGCCGGAAACTCATCGATGGTCTCGCGCCAGGTACCGTTCAATTCGTAATCCTGTACCACACGGGATGCGCGCCACCACCAGTAATAACGAGTCGGCGCCCAGGTGAGAGTCTGTGCAGGTACTTCCCGCAAATCAGGGAGGTCGAGCCACGTCCAAAAGTTTGGACCGTCTTTCCAGAATAATCCGCGCGCGTGCAGGACTTCGAGAAAGCCTTCGACATTGGAGAGGATAAGGAGGTAGAGGGGAGCGAGCAATGGAGCGACTGCTGACGGATGACCGCTGACCGCATCTGCTTCGTCTGCCGTCTTCGGTCTGCGGTCTCCAGATCGAATCGTCAGCAGGTTATACAAAATCCCATACGCGCCAATGGCGCTTAAGCTGAAGACCAATGCCAACATCAGGTTGAATGCCATCGTTGCAGGGACGCTGGTGAACTTTGCCAGCATGGACGTCATCACATAGCCGAAGTGATAGTACGAGATGGAATATCCTGAGAGCCACAAGTCACGCGGCGGGAAGGTCGGCGAGTTCATAATGCCGTTGATCATCATCAATTCCATCGGCTTTTCGGTGCCCACGATCTCCGGATTCGCCGAACGGACGAATGCCATGAAGGCAAAAGCAAGGAGGAAGAGAAGTTCGGTGGTGAGGATGAGGGATTTGTTTTGTTTCAACCAATCGTAAAGTGGCAGGTGACGTGGGGCGGGTGATGTAAAGTATGCCCAGGCGCTCAAGCTGCCCAATACGATCAAGCCTAGCAATAATCCGCCGATGTCATTTTGGGCAAGTCCGAGCGAGGCGAATATCCAAAAGATATAGCCCCAGACTAATAAGCCAAAGGCGCGTGACAAGGTATAGCCGCGATCACTCAATGCCGGGAAAAGTTTATACGCCAGCGGGAAGGTGAGCCAGCCGAGAAAGGTGATGAGGAGGTACCAGGAGAATAATGAGGACATGCAATCCCTTATAACATGTCACCCTGAGGTCGCGTTCTTCGGCGACCGAAGAGTCTCTTACGCCACACGTAGAGATGCTTCGCTATCGCTCAGCATGACATTATTTTAGTTACCAGCGGGCAAGTCAAATGTTCCATCAGGCTTTGACGTGAGATCGACAGTTCTCACCACCGCATCCAAATTGATGGGACCATAAATATGCGGGAACATGTCGCCTTCGGGAACGCCCGGGGGTGGAGTCCCGCCTGAGGGTGGCTCCCATTTCAAAGTCGAGGAAAGCAGCGTGGGTTCGATTTCGAGCAGGATGAGTCCGCTTTGTCCTTTGTAAAAGTTATTCGCCACCGGCGGGACTTGTGCAAGGGTCGAGCAATGGATGAAGCCCTCCGTAGGGAGACTCTCCGCGCGATAGTCACCGCGTTTTTGAGCTACGTCCCAGGCTGTGCGGGAGGTGATGTGAAAAATCATGGCATATCCTTTTTTTGTAAAGCGACATTTATGTCGCCATTAGACTTTATCGGAAATTAAATCGGGACGCTGATTCACGCAGAAAACGCAGATTTTTTCTTTTTGAATCAGCGGAAATCAGCGTTTTCTGCGTACAAAAATTGGCTCTTTACTTATATTATCGATAAAGTATATTACCGCAGAGCGACATAAATGTCGCGGTACAGATAATGTTACGGCATCATTTCATAAATGGCAGTACGTCCATCACTATACACTGACTTCCAATAGACACCATCGTATTGCTGGAACTTGGCAATGCCTTCGGGCGTATATTCCGCGCGTTCGAGTTGACCAACGATAATATATTTCACTTGATAGGTCTTAAGGAAATTACGTGTGAACTCAACGTCCACGCTGTTATAGAAGTCACCAACCGACGCAACGCGCTCTTCCACCCACGTGGAAGTATAGGCACGCTGTTGTCTTTGATGGAAGTTCCAACCCACTACACCGGGCAGACCGGTATAGATCGTGAAACGCGAGCCCCAGTGATATTCTATATCGTTTGCTTCTACAATTACCGGAGAACCTTGCACATGCTCCTGCATCCAACGAATGGCGCGGTAATCCTCGCTCAGATCGAGACGCTGCCCAAATATATCGTAATTAGCATAGTTCATATACGTCATGGCATCGAGCGTACGCGGCGCTTCGACGATCCAGCGGTCACGGATCTTGCCGGTGACGCCCGTGATGGTGAACATCGCCGCACCTGCCACGAGAAACACCATCGCCGTTTGCCAGAAGGCGCGCCAACCGGGTAACCATTTGACGAATGCCGGAAGCATCCATGCCAGCGCCGCGCCTGCACTCACTGCCAGCATCAACCACGCCTGTAAGTAGAATTTGAAGATCGTATTGGCACGTCCGATATCGCCACGCACCACCACAACTTCAACCAAAATCGTGATGAACAAAGCTGTGCCGATCAAGAACAGCACAAAACGTTTTGAATCAGGCAGGTTCGGGTTCAAGATCAACACACCTGCCCAGGCAGCGATGGGCAATGCGACCCAACCGACACTGGTGCCTTTGAATTGCAAGCCGAACAATGCC